>DATFXC010000257.1:0-7186 GCA_035258625.1 Candidatus Udaeobacter sp.
CAGCGCCGCGAACCAAAATTTGTCGCAGAAGCTGTCGCTCGGCGTGATCAGCATAAGCTTTGTAAGCAGCATAGACCGGCCGGTAGATGGGAAAGGCGTGTTCGTAAATCTTATTGCCGAGCCCGCGAAAAAGCGACACCAACGCGATCATCAACAAGTTGAGGGAATGCGGCGACAACCGTTTCGCAGCACGACTGCTTGAAAGCTGAGCCCACCGGCAAAAAAACGGAGCTCGGGCACGACCACTTGACCGGCGGATTTCGAGCTCGCGGCCGCAGAACGGAGAAATACAATTTGAGGCTTCATCGCGGCTGGATTCGCTTGGGTATCATAACACTGGAAAAGATATTGAGAAACCATACGGTGGCCCCAATGCGGCTTCGCTGGAGAGAGCTGTTTACGTCAAAGGTGGCCGCTGAGGCGCACTGGGGTCGGTGGGATTTCGTGGCTCTCGGGCTCGCTGTGTTCGCTGTCATTTGGGTTTACGTGCTTAAACTTAAGACATTCTACGCTCTTGGCTATACATCTGACCTTTTCGTGAGTGTTCAGGCTGCGCGGAGCTGGCTCGAGGGACCAGGCTTGCTCCAAGACAACTGTTTTGGGAACCTGCTTGTTAGTCACACCTACTTTCTGCTTCTGCCGCTCGGGTTTATAGCAAAGCCGTTCGGCGCTCCCGGGTTGCTATTCTTGCTCGCCGCGTCGGTGGGAGCAGCTTACTTCTGGGCAACGCGTATCCTGCGTCTTCTGGGCGTTAACGGGCCGGTTGCAGTAGTCGCACCCGCGGTGATTCTCGCCACACCGCTTTCGGTTGCGTTCTATCAAGAGCCGGGCTTCGGATTTCATGTCGAGGTTCTTGCGCCGGCGTTATGTCTAGTCCTGTTCTATTTTCTACTTCAGCAGCGGATGATCCCGTCAATCGTGACGGCACTAGCTGTTATCAGCGTGAAGGAGGATGCACCAATTGCTGCGGCTATGGTAGCCACGGTAGCAGGCGTGGAGACATGGATTTCGTCAGCAGGCAAACGCCCATGGTGCCGGTTGAACCGGCCTGCGGCGATCACACTTCTCTTGTCTGTTTCCGCGATTCCTCTCTTACTCACGATTTCTTGGTCACAGTCGCCGACAATGTATGCTCGCCACTCGGTCGACCGCCTTGGTCTGGTGGCACCGGTAAGCTTATCCAGTCCCGGAGCGCTTTTCGCTTTTGTTGCCTCCAACATTGCTCACTGGCTTGGTAGCAGCGCTGTCCGTCAATGGCTCTGGATCATGATCGTAGGCAGCTTTGGGACAGTCTTGTTGCGTCCCTACTATTTGGTTGTTGGTGTCCTTACAACTATAGTCGCATGGCTGATGAACCGGAACGATCTTCTGTGGACGCCACGATTTTTTTCCACCGAGGCACTGCTTTGGTGTATCACGTTGGTAGGTTTTGCTTCCCTTGCGCGTGCTGCACAGCACTCGAGCAAATGGACGCGGATAGCGGCACTTACAACCACAATCGCAATCGCAGCATGGTCGATCTCCGCGCAACTCGCGCTTGTGCCGCACGCGTACTGGGCATATCGCCTTGGTCCCGCTAGCTTTTACTCCCCGCAAGAACGACAACAAGCAGACGAGCTATTCGCGCGCTACCGCCGTGAAGGTAAGCCAGAGGAACCCGTTGTTGCCTCAACTTGGCTGTTCCGCTACGCGCATGACCGAAACCTTTTCTGGTTGGACCGAATGCATGGCCGACCCGCGCCAATATGGATCCTTGGCGATAGTGCCGACACATATACCCCCCTCAGGATCAGCTCAGATACAATAAACCCGGGGTCTGGAATTCGCATCGAAGACTACACATTAATTGATCGTCGTGGTCGTTTCGTGTTGCTCAGGAAAAAGAAGTAGCGTTGTAAGGACACGACATGATTGGAAGTCTTGGGACTCACGGGATTGCAGCGCAGACTGAACCGTCGACATCAACGTCGCTTCAGGGTTACCGTGAAAAAAGCTGCGCAAAATCTGGGAAAACGTCGACTTAGCGCGAGGTCCACGGGAAATAGCATGCGATAAAGAAAACGTGGGACCGGCAGTCTGTGCGAAATTCCGCCAGTCACCATGTACGACAAAGCGCTGAAAGGCCGGGCGGAAAAACTAGTAAGATCGAACTTATCATTCAAGCGCTGCAGCCATTCGCAGTTTCGAAAGAAAATTAGCCAGGGCAGGGCTATATTGGCTGAAGCCAACGGCCCATCCACATGGCCGAGTTCCGGCTCGGAAATTCGGAAATCGACCGCTTCGTGATGTAAGTATTTGAAGGCAACCGTTGAGAGGACCGAAAAAAAAGGCTCAGTGGCGATGACTTTGCCGCCTGATTTCAACTTGCTGGCCGCGCGGTTTAGAAACGCAATTGGGCTTTTAAGGTGATGCAACACGTTGGTGACCGTAATAACATCAAGGCTGTTGTCCTCGATCGCATCCAACTTGTCGATTTCGTGGCAGTCAAACACAAGGTCGAGATAATCCAGCTTAAGCACGTCGCTGGTAACAACGTTTGAGAGAAATTGCTTCAAGGGCGAAGTGCCACTTCCTATTTCTAAAATAGACAGCGCCGCCGGATTGGGAAAGTCCTTGAACTGATCACGATAAAGTTCGCGATACCAGAAAAGCAGATTCTTATTCGCATCGAGCCGTGCGCGATTGCGCAACGTCAGCACGCGATCCTGGCTGCTCTGGTTTTGTGCAACCGTGCTGGTCCTCATTTGATCGCGCGGATATAGATCGAGCCGGCAAACTCCGAGACCACCGGCATCCTCTCAAGAAAACGGCCAAGTGCGTTCACTCCACCAATCAGAGAAGCCGGCGTTTTCGGGTGCAGGAAATCAAACGGCTCGATCCGCACATCACGGAATCCCGTTTCCTCGAGTAACCGCCGCACTGGCCACCGAAAAAAAGCGGTCTCATCCGGTGAGTCGCCCAGCTTCCGCTTTATCCAGGGGACATTCTTTTGTATGGCGATCTGCGGATTCAGCATATTTGGTTCGGTGAAGTAGATCGTGCCACGGGGCTTTAACACGCGATGGATTTCACGCACGGCCTCCTTGATCTCCAAGTGGTGTAAAACCGAGCTGCCTACGACGGAATCAAAGGCGGCGTCAGGATAGCTTAACGCGCAGGCGTTCTGGATTTCGTAACGAACATTTTTAGCAGAACAATCCGCCCTCGCCATTTCCAGAAGCTCGGGAGACACGTCAACGGCGACGATGTCCGCACCTGAGCGAGCCAGTTCCCGGGTGAAATAGCCCGCACCGCATCCCAGTTCGAGCACGCTCATGCCTGGCCCGAGGTGGTTGCTGAGCATTTTCACACGGCGGGCCCAGCGCATTTTACCAGCCGGGCCTTCCCAGTTCCAAATCTCTCCTGCCCCATGTTTGGCCAGGAAACGCCCGTGGTGGATTTCTTTAGCAATGCGTTGTTGCACTGGAAATTTTAGATGATTGCGAGTTGCAACGTCCCATGCGTAGCCTGGGGCTCAGTACGTTGGTAGTTAGTAACCCAGTCTTAATTTCAAAAATCCATGCCAGCACATCTTAAGCATGACAAGACCGTTGCGGAACACCCTGGTCATCTTCGTAGAACCGTAAATTCGTTCCTGGTAGTGGACGGGCAGGTCCAGAATCTTGAGGTTGAGTTTTGCCGCGCCAAATAGCAGTTCGTAGTCGCCCCAGCGATCCTCGATTCCCCAGCTTCCCAGCATGGGCTTAATCCGCTCCCAGTCGCTTCTCCACAAGACCTTGGTGCCGCACAGCGTGTCCTTTACGCGTTGGCCGAGCAGGTACGTAAACGCGACGCTGAAAAATTTGTTGCCCAACATATTGACTGTAGTCATGGCTCCTTTCGGCACGGGATAGACCAGCCGCGAACCATTGACAAACTCCGCCTGCCCAGAAGCAATAACGTCAACAAAATAGGGCAACTCCTCGGGAATGGTGGTCAAATCAGCATCCAGGATCATCAAAATATCGCCTGTGGCAGCATTGAAACCTGTCCAGACATTTCTCGACTTACACACCCCCGGTCCTCGCTCCAAACGGATGTCTTTCTCCGGGCAAAGCGACTGCATCCGCAGCACTTCTTCAGCAGTGCCATCGGTTGATTGATCGTCACAGAAAATGATCTCTGTCTGACGTCCAAGCTGCGGCATGCGTTGCGCCGCATCTTCCACGTTTCCTTTTTCGTCTTTACAAGGGATGATCACCGAGACGGAGAGTTCCTCTTTTGGAACCGGTGGCGGCACTAACCTGCCCACCACGACCTGCGTCATGCAAAGGCGTTTCAGCAATGGTAAGCGTGCGCAGAATTGATTGAAGAAAGCCGACAGAATCGGCACATACTTTGGCAGCATCACAATGCGGTGCGTTTCCAGTGCTTCGAACCCGGCAAGCTTCATCAGGTTTCGAATGTCAGCCGTGGAAAGCCAGTTCTGCTCGGTGCGCGGGACCTTCATTCCAACCCATTCCGCAAAAGTGACCAGCGGTTCCCAGAGATGGTTATAGGTTTCCACCAACAAACGTGTATGCCGCAGGCAAAGAGGTCGCAGGTTACGCAGCGCCTCAAGCACATCCACGGTGTCACCGATGTTATCAAAGAGGATGTAATCGAATTTCTCACCCGGCTCGAAAAGTTGCCGAAACTCCTCTTTATCCGGGAAGCCCACTGCGAATTCAAAAGAAGGATTACGCTGTCGCGCGATCTCTACGATCTCGGCGCAAAGGTCGATGCCCTTCCCTTGTTTCGGCGTAACCGCAGCGAGATGGAAGCCGGTACCGCAACCAACTGATAGCACCTTCTTATGCGGCTCAATCAAAAATTGAAGAAGGCGGCTTAGGAGTTCGTAATAATATCGATTCCGCTTAATCCAGTTCTCGCGGCGCGAAGCGATGGTTGCCAGGTGCCGGCGCGCTCGCTCGCGTCTCTGCTCCAGCGCCGCCGGTCCCCAGACTTCCTGGTTCGCTTTACGCTCGTTTATTAAAGCTTCCATTTTGGCGCATCTTATACCTGAATTCAGAGCTCCTTGTGGCAGGAACTGCGGCGACGTTCAGGCCGCAAAATCTTCCTTTAATTCCGGCGCGATTCAAGGTTTCGCTTCGTCTGCGGCGGCGCGGGGTGGGCTTCCGACTTTGCATTGAAAGCGGCACCGATCCCATCAATGAACGCAATTTCACTGGAGAAACGGAACGGCTGTGCTTGACTAATAGGTTCGAGATTTCTCGCCAGAATGCCTGCACAAGTAATTAAAATCAGCGGTGCTCGGCAGCACAATCTGAAGAACCTCCACGTGGAAATTCCGCGGGAGAAGCTGGTGGTCATTACCGGGTTAAGCGGTTCGGGGAAATCCTCGCTGGCTTTCGACACGCTTTATGCGGAGGGCCAACGCCGTTACGTCGAAAGCCTCTCCGCTTACGCGCGGCAATTCCTCGATCAAATGGAAAAGCCGGATGTTGATTTCATCGAAGGCTTGTCGCCCGCCATCGCCATCGAGCAGCGCAGCGCCGGCGCCAACCCACGATCGACAATCGCGACCACGACTGAGATCTACGATTATCTGCGGGTCCTTTTTTCCGCTGTGGGTCAACCGCACGATCCGCTCACTGGCCGGCCGCTCACCCGCCAAACGCCCCAGCAAATCGTCGATCAAATCCTGGCGTATGAAACGGGCAGCAAAATTATTGTGCTGGCGCCGCTAATCGAAAATCAGCCCGGCGAATTCCGGGACGTGCTCGAAAAGCTTAAGCGCGAAGGATTCGTGCGCGCCCGGATCGACGGAGAGTTGATCGAGCTGGATCGCCCCGAACCGATCAGGCTGAAGAAAGGCGAGCGGCACATGATCGAAGCAGTCGTTGATCGGCTGGCCGTTCGCGATGGCATTCGTGTGCGGCTGACAGATTCAATCGAAACGGCCCTCAAATGGGGCGGCAACCGAATTGTCGTGTTGCGGCAAACATCCACTTTCGTGGGTGGCTGGGCCGAATGCCGCTACTCCACAGATTACGGAGACGCTGAGACCGGCTTCAATTTAGGCGAGCTGACGCCCAGACATTTCTCTTTCAACAGCCATCTCGGGGCCTGCCCGGCTTGCCATGGTTTGGGAACACAACTGGTGATCGATCCGGAGTTGATGATCTCCGATACAACCAAAACGCTGGCCGAAGGAGCAATTACACCGTGGCGTCGCGGCACAAAGCGCATGCGAGCCTACTACCGTCACCTGCAAGATGCCTTGATTAAACACTTCCGCGTGAACCAGGACGTGCGGTTCGCCGATTTACCCGACGCATTCAAGGCCGCGCTTTACTTCGGCACGAATGGCGAGCCTGTCGAAATGGAGTTCTCGGGCAATGGGGAGAAGAAAATCAGAAAGCCGTTTGAGGGGCTCGTGCCGCAAATGCAACGGCTTTACGAGCAGACTCAGAGCGAGTTCACGCGCAATCGCATTCGAGCATTCATGACACGCGAGACATGTAAGGTCTGCGGCGGGGCAAGGCTCAAACCGGAAATCCTTGCCGTCACAACCGAGGACCGAAAGGGCCGCGAATTGAACATCCATCAGTTCAGCCAGCAAACCGTGGAAGACGCGCTGGGATTCATTGGCTGTCTCGACCTGACCGAACAGCACCAGACGATTGTGACCGATGTTCTCCGCGAGATTCGGTCGCGCTTGCAATTCTTGGTCGAAGTCGGGCTAGGCTATCTCACATTGAATCGCGAGAGCGGCACACTTTCCGGAGGCGAAGCGCAACGGATCCGGCTGGCGACACAGATCGGCTCCGGTCTGGCAGGCGTTCTTTATATTCTCGACGAACCAAGCATCGGTTTACATCAGCGCGACAACGCGCGTTTGCTCGGAACACTGCGAAGACTGCGCGATCTTGGGAATTCCGTCATAGTGGTAGAGCACGACGAAGAAACGATTCGGGCTGCCGACCACATTGTCGATCTCGGTCCGGGCGCAGGCCCGCGTGGCGGCGAAGTTGTGGCGCAGGGAACTCTCGACGACATCCTACGCGCGAAGAGCTCTTTGACTGGCGATTATCTTTCCGGACGCGCGCGCATCGCAATTCCAAAACAGCGCGCTCAGCCGCGGCCCGACGGCTGGCTTACAGTTGTAGGCGCAAGTGAAAACAACCTGAGAAAAATCGATGCG
>DATFXC010000258.1:0-4233 GCA_035258625.1 Candidatus Udaeobacter sp.
GCGATCGACCAGTACACCGAGTTGAATGCGCGCGGGACGGCCGAATGAATTGATTGCGTCCATCGCCGCACGCACGGTGCGACCGGTATAAAGGACATCATCCACAATGATGACCGTCCGCTCCTCCAGCGGCACCGGAAGTTTCGAGGCGTGCACGACGGGCAATTCCTTGCGCGTGCCCACATCGTCACGATGCATCGCTACATCGATGACGCCGGTGTCGACATCAGCTTTCTCGATCTCGCGAATTAAAGCCGCGATTCGGCGCGCGATCTCCACGCCGCGCGACGGAATGCCCGCGAGCACTACACCT
This sequence comes from Candidatus Udaeobacter sp., assembly GCA_035258625.1. Classification (GTDB taxonomy): domain Bacteria; phylum Verrucomicrobiota; class Verrucomicrobiia; order Chthoniobacterales; family UBA10450; genus Udaeobacter. Next base: position 314 of record DATFXC010000258.1, read on the forward strand.
TCGAGGCGCGGGTTTCGCTCGATGATCTCGTGCGCAATTCGGCGTAGCGCGCGACGAATTGCTTCCGCGTCCATGATCGGGACGCTGGCGGCTGAATTCTGTTTTGGTTTCACGGCTTCCTTGGCGACCTCGCAGGACCGCCTTAAAGGTACAAAAAATTAGGAGGCGGACTGTTCGGTGCGCGCCTCCTTTCGTCGTCGCTCTCGCCAGTTGGAACGATGTTTCACGATCCAATCCAGCAAAGCTCTTTCAAAGCCGATGTCTTTCCCGGCTTTTTCACTCTCGATCCACTTGTGCTTCAAAATTTCCGCGCGCTCCGCAAGGAACTCCTTGTAGAGCGCCGAGTCTTTGACGAATTGCGCTTGGTCAGCTTCCGAAGGGGGCATGTCCGATTGTTCTTTCATAAGATCTCTTCCTAGTCAACTCCAACGGCTCGGTCGCCTCGATAAATTAAACCCCTGAATTGGACCAGAGAATCGCGGAATTTATTTAGAACTCCGTTTTCGACGGGCGTTGCGGATGCCTCTCTAGGCCAGGGTTTTGCGAATGCCGTCGGCGATCCGCTTAAATTCAGCGGTTACAGGCGATCTTTGATCTTCGCCCACGATCGGAATTCCACGATCGCCTCCTTCCCGGGTGGCTATGTCGATCGGAATCTGACCCAGCAAAGGGACACGCAAACGCTTCGCTTCCCGTTCGCCGCCGCCCGCGCCGAAGATATCATAGCGCTTGTTGTCCGACGGCGAGAGGAAGTAACTCATGTTCTCCACCAGCCCGAGCACCGGCACGTTGACCTTCTCGAACATCGTTGCGGCCTTGCGCGCGTCGATCAACGCTACCTCCTGAGGCGTGGTGACGATAATCGCCCCCGATAACGCGACGGTCTGCACGATCGTCAGCTGAATGTCGCCCGTGCCTGGCGGAAGATCGAGCACGAGGTAATCCAGTTCGCCCCATTCGACCTGTCGCAAAAATTGCTGGGTGTAACGCGTCACCATCGGCCCGCGCAAAATTGCCGGGGAAGTGTCATCGAGCAGAAATCCCATCGACATCAGGCGCAACCCGTATTGCTCGATCGGCACGATCATATTTTCATCTGTCGCCGTTGGACGCTCGCGCGTGCCGAACATGAGCGAAATACTCGGACCATAAATGTCGCAATCACACAGGCCGACCCGCGCCCCCGTTTGCTCGAGCGCGATGGCGAGATTTGCCGCGATAGTTGATTTGCCCACGCCGCCTTTGCCACTTGCCACCGCGATCACGTGTCTAACTCCCGGAATCCGGGTCGCGACCATGCCGGCGCCCGCGCCGCCGGGGGGCGCGTGAATGTCGATCAAGACTTTCACGCTGCGGATTCCGTTGATGCCGCGCAATGCCCGTTCCGCATCATTTTTGATTGTTGCAGGAATGTTTGGATCATTCGTTGCAAGGGCCAGTTGCACATTAACGTCGCCGTTATTGATCCGAATTGACTTCACCAACCCGAAGGAGACGATGTCGCGAGTGAAGCCGGGATATTTCACCGCCTTTAACGCGTTCTTTATTTGCTCCTCGGAGATCGACATACGGCAATTTACGGCTGCGCAACCCATGCGCCAGCGGATGGACGTTTTTCCGAGGCCAGCTCGTCTGGGCGGCTCGAAAGCCGCCGCTCCGGGCGTCTAGCGATCCTGGTAATCGACTTTGTATCGAATCTGGTAGTCGTTCCCGCCGGAGAAGCGAGTCGGTTGCTGATCCGCTTTTGCCACGAAGTCTGGCTTTTGCCACTCAGACCAAGTCCGGTATTTCGACTTCATTGGGTTCGCCGGTAAATGAAGATTGAAAATCCGGTCCTCGTGTCTGGGGAATTTGAGAACGAAGAGCCGTCGTGATGTGCGGAAGTACATTTCCACATAGCCGGCTCGCACACCGGAGTTTTCAGGTGCATTTGTGCGCCAGGTTCCAGGCATGGCGTTGCGGTCGGTGTCGAGTTCCGGGTCAACGTTGGCCAGATTTTCGACCGATTGTCCATCCGGAGGTTTGACCTCAAACTCGAGCAGCGGTGTTGGCCCGTTCAGGTTTAGAACGTGCGGCTGTGCTGCATACCATATTCCCAAACCAGATGCAGCGATAGCAAAGATCGAAACGCAAACCGTCACCAGCCCGATGAATAGCCAGATCCCGCGTATGCCGCGCCAGTAAAGCGTCACAAGAATTGCGACTGGCGCGACGAGAATCGTAACGAGTAGCGCGATCAAAATGGCAAAATAGCCTGCGCCACCTTCGAATGACGAAATATGCAAGACTCTCGCCAGAATCGCCCCAAGGGCGAAGCCCAGAAATAATCCAGCGGCTAAACCGATCATTCCTCCGAGAATCCCGAGAAGAATTGCGCTGACGGAAAGTTTTTTCGGTGCGGCTTGCATTGGAACGGTCAAGGTGAACTGACCGGTCTGGAACTCTGTAGAAGATTGATGCGTTGATGCATTTGGCCGACTTCAACGACGAGCCCCGAATAATTCCACTCGCCGAGTGACTTCTTTGCTGAGACGTAAATTGTTCCTTTTCCCTTTGGAGCGGAGATGGGAATTGCAAGATTGGATTCACCGGCCGCGCCGTTGACGTTGGTGTTCCCCGACATGAGAAATCCATCTTTGATAGGTGAGCCGAGAGCGTCTATCACAGCGGCGTCGCGCTGCGCCCGGGCCAACGCGTCCTTGTAAACGTCCGTCGATTTCATCGCGCTGAAGACGACTACGAAAATTGAGCCAACGAAAAGGACGAACAGCAGTGCCACAGTGAAACAGCCCGGCGGCACAAACCATTTCCAGTTTCGCTTCCACCAGTTTGGTTTTGGTGTTGGAGGAATCGGCAGGGTAGGATCCACGCAGCTGTTCTACTCCGAAGCCAACGGTTTTTGCAACGCCGTCTTGAAGCGTCCGATTCGCTAGAAGCTTTACGGATTTTGTCGTCCTCAGGCACGATGGAAGGCATGAAGCGACAACACTATCTCCGAATTGTTTTTGCGGCCCTATTAATAGCCGTCATCAGTGCCTGCGAAACTGTCCCGAGCTCCGGCCCGGCCGCGCTCGCCGGGCAGTGGACCAACTCCCTAGGCACGGTGTAGACGATCAATCCCAACGGAAGCTTTAGTGTAGTAGGCACGAAGCCCAAGCGGCAGATCTGGGGCAACATTACTGTCGCTGGCAACACCATCACAATTCAGGAAACACGCGGCCAGAGCCCGAAAAATTGCAAGTTGACTGCTACGTACAAGTTCAGCCGTCCGAACCCAAATACGCTGGCGTTCACGTTAGTGAAGGACACCTGCAAAGAACGGATTAAGAACGTCACCCTGCCGTGGCATCGGTAGTAAGCGGAGCAAAGGTCGCAGCAACTTTCCGGGGAGCGCACGCGCCTCGCGTGCTGGCGGTCGCGGCCTCGCGATCGCGAACTTGTACCAGCGGAGAATAGGTCAAAATCAAGCGGCCATTCCAATTGTTCGGAGGTAAACGTCTTCGAGCCGCTGCACTTGCTGTCGAAGATCAAAATTCTTTCGCACGGCCTCGGCGCCGCTCTGTGCGATCTGTGAAAGGAAAGCGGGATTTTGCGCTGCATTGATCAATGCGCACGCCAACGCCTCGTCGTCGCGCTCCGGCACAAGCACGCCGCTTATGCCGTTTTCGATTGCTTCGGGAATGCCTCCGTGCTCGGTCGCAAATACCGGCAGGCCCGTGGCCATTGCTTCGAGCATTGAATTTGGAATGCCTTCCTGGTTTCCGTCGCGGCCAGTCTGGCTCGGGTGCAGAAAAATGTGCGAACGATAATAGACCTCGCGCAATTGGTCCTGCGAAATGAAACCTGTAAACGAGACACGCTCCTCGATGTCTAGTTCGCGGGCCAGATTCTGGAGTTCTGCGAGCAAAGGTCCTTCGCCG
>DATFXC010000259.1:0-5665 GCA_035258625.1 Candidatus Udaeobacter sp.
ACGCATGGGCGACAACATGCAGTATTACAAATACATCCTGCGGAACGTGGCCAAACGGCACAACCGAACGGTGACCTTCATGCCGAAACCGATCTTCGCGGACAATGGCAGCGGCATGCACACCCACATGTCGCTTTGGAAAGACGACAAACCGCTCTTCGCCGGGAACGGCTACGCCGGACTCAGTGATACCGCTCTGTTTTTCATCGGTGGAATCTTGAAACACGCGCCGGCGCTTACGTGCCTGACGAATCCAACCACCAACAGCTACAAACGGCTCGTCCCTGGATTCGAAGCGCCGGTCAATCTCGCCTACTCCGCACGCAATCGATCCGCCGCCATTCGGATTCCGACCTACTCACCTAGCCCGAAGGCAAAGCGCATCGAGTTCCGCACGCCTGATGCCGCTGCAAATCCATATATCGCCTTCTCGGCGATGCTTCTTGCGGGACTCGACGGAATCCAAAACCGTCTGGATCCCGGCGATCCGCTCGATAAAAATCTTTACGAACTCCCACCCGAAGAACTGGCACAGGTCGCCAGCGTCCCCGATTCACTTCGCGGCGCGATCGAAGCGCTCCGGACCGATCATTCCTTCCTGTTGCGCGGCGACGTCTTCAACGAAGACTTCATCGCCAACTGGATCGACATGAAACAAAAGGAATACGACGCGCTGCGTTTGAGGCCTCACCCCTACGAGTTCGCGATGTATTACGATGTGTAGCCGTGAAATGACAAACTGTGGGCGAAGCGATCGCGACACTCTTCAATGCGCCACCCGCCGTCCGTCTTGCTCGCCGCTGGCAGCTTTTTGACCCAGCACCCGTTTTACCCCGTTAGATATCTCCGCAACCGTCTTAAGCACCAGCGAGTAATGCGCTTTGGGCCGCGGCATGTTCCCTTCTAACGTGACAAATCGCGGTAGGCCAGCCATAAATAAAAATCCTCTGTGCACCCAAAAATTATAGTTGGGCACCCAGGAGACTTTCATGGCAAACCTAAAGAAACTCGAACCAGTTGCCTTTGTGCTTCTCTCCGTTGCTCTTTGCTACGCACTGGTCGTTCTCGCACCACATTCGGCGCTATACGACTTCCCCACGGCGGAAACACTGGCAGGCTTGGCGGCGGTCGTCGTCGCCGTTGCTTTGGTGGTACTCCGGCGTCTGCCCAATCGCCGCTGGCGCTTCGAGCGATTAATCTACGCTGGCTTCCTGGCCGCAATGCCCTTCATTTATCTCGCCGCTGCGTTGAAGCGGGGATCCAGTTTCGACATTGCGATAGAGCTTGTTGGTGTGCCTCTTTTCGTGGGTCTCGCGCTGTTCGGTTACTACAAATCGTTTCTGGCCCTTGGGCTTGGTCTCGCCGCTCATGGCCTCGGTTGGGACCTCTGGCATCACGGTTCCGCTTCCTACATCGCCAGTTGGTACCCCTCCGCATGTTTGGTGGTAGATCTGGCCTTGGGCTTTCTAGTGGTCACTCAAGCCAGCGTGCATCAGGTGCCCAACAAAGCGCTCCAGCGAACGGATACGCCGCCGCTGAAGCTAGGGCGTTAGGTGGACTCAAGCGGTGGCGGCGCCGAGAGGTGCTGCGCGCCATGACACTCGGACGACAGGCAGACATGATCGCAAACACTGAGTCTCGCGTAACAATTCACATGGCGGCGAGCCTCGACGGCTTCATCGCCCGAAAGGACGGGCGCGTCGACTGGCTCGAAACCTCAGACGAATTCGCAGGCGAGGACACCCTGGACCCAGGATTCGTCGAGACGTTCCTTAAGACGATCGACTGCTATGTGATGGGATCAAGAACCTATGAAACCGCGTTGAGTTTTGAAGCCGAAGGGTTGGGGTGGTCGTACGGCGACAAACCCACCTTCGTACTCACCAGTCGCCGCGAACCCGGGATACGGTCGAGTTCTACTCAGGCGATCTTGCGCACTTTGTGAATGAGTGCCTGCGGCCCAAGTTCCTGTCCATCTGGTTTGTTGGAGGCGGTGTGGTCTCCGCCCAATGCCTTCGTTTCGGGCTAGCAGACGAAGTTCGCTATTCGATTCTGCCTATCTTGATTGGTGATGGGATACAGTTCTTCGAGAAGCTCGACAGAGACATCGCCCTCCATCTGGCGGAGATCAAGGCCTACAAGAGCGGCACGGTGGAGCTTCGTTACGAGGTGCGGGGACATCCCGACGAGCCACGGAACGCCACCTAACCCATGCGACGCAGCAAACCGCGCGCCAAGCTGGTGCGTGTGCTTTGAGTGTTTACCATCCAGGCTTTGGCTTCGTGGATAGTTGCCCCGGGTCGCGGTCGCTGATCTTGGTTCTCGTTAGGCCTTGGAACTCCATATGCTGCGCAGCCCGTCGTTCTTGAAGAGAAGTCGGAGTTTCCGATAATATATCGAAACGGATGAGAGCATGGCTAAACCAAAGCAGAAAAAAGCAAACACAAAACTCACGCCTGCCCAAGAACGTCTGCGCCAGCTTTGGGAAGAGCATGTGCAGCACGAGTTCTCTACGCGCAACACTGAGAACACACTCGCCACGATGGTCGAAGACGCGTACGTGAATCACATACCTGTCCTGACCGGCGGTTCGGGTCGCGATGAACTGCGCGAATTTTACTCGAAACGTTTCATTCCACAGATGCCGCCGGATACGGAGATGACACCGGTCTCGCGAACAATCGGCGACGACCAAATAGTGGACGAAATGGTATTCAAGTTCACTCACACCGTCCCCATGGACTGGATGTTGCCCGGAATTTCGCCGACAGGAAAACGCGTGGAGGTTCCACTAGTCGCAATAGTCCGATTCAGAGACGGCAAGCTGGCTCACGAGCACATTTACTGGGATCAGGCATCGGTGCTGGTTCAGGTGGGATTGCTCGATCCTGCCAAGCTGCCTGTCGCGGGCGTTGAGAGTGCACACAAGGTGCTTGACCCCACTTTGCCAACGAACGCTCTAATGCGCCGCGCCGATTCAACCCAGTAGTTGTTTCATAGCAGTGGAGGGTTAAACTACATTGCGCGGAGCGATCTATGTCAGCAGAAGCAACGCAGCCCTCCCTATACGAGCGTCTAGGAGGAATCTATAGCATCGCGACTGAGGTCGATGATTTTATTGACCGCGTCATGACTGATCCCCGCCTGAACGCCAACCCTGCAGTGAACGAAGCCCACCACAAGGTTCCGCCAGCTGGCTTCAAATATCTCGTCACCGAAATGGTCGGCTGGGCCAGCGGTGGCCCACAAAAATATACCGGACGTCCGATGCGTGAATCTCACGAGCATCTGAACATCACGCCAAAGGAATGGGAGGCGTTCATGGATGATTTTCAACAAACACTAGACAAGTTCAAAGTGCCCGCGGCGGAACAAGCGGAACTGAAAGCAATCGTCAACAGCACTTACGGCGACATCGTGATTGGCGAATCGTAACGGACTGAGCGCCATTGTTTGCGAATAAATGAGCGTGATTGGAAAAGTCGACAGCCTTTGGCGTTATCCCGTCAAGAGCATGCGCGGCGAGGAATTGGAAGAAGCGTTTGCAGGTTTTGCAGGAATTTACGGCGATCGCCTCTTCGCGTTCACAAGTTCGGGCAGTCCAAAAGGATTTCCATATTTCACAGCGCGCGAGCAGAACAGACTTTTACAATATCGTCCACGCTTCCGTTATCCCGACAAAGCGGCGCGACCCACTAATCTAAGCGAAGCGGAGGGAATGGGTGCGAATCCGGTCTGGGCCGACCCTTCAGAGTTAATGGTCGATGTTGAAACTCCTGATGGAAAGAAGCTCCCGATTGATGATCCAGCTTTGATGGACATGCTCCGAGCGGACGTCGATCAAAAACATCAGCTCACATTGAGGCGATCGGAGCGGGCGATGACGGATTGCCGTCCCGTGTCGATCTTTAGTTTGCAATCCGCACGGCAATTAGGCGAAGAGATCGGCACCCAGATCGACAAGCGCCGTTTCCGGGCAAACGTCTATGTGGATTTAGCATCTGCTCAGGGATTTGCTGAGAACGAGTTCGTCGGTCGATCGATGCGGATCGGACCGAAGGTGGTCGTCACCATTCTGGAGCGAGATCCGCGGTGTGTGATGATCACGCTTGATCCCGACACTACGCAGAAAACGCCAGCAATACTGAAGAAAGTAGCCCAAGCTCATGAGGGCATGGCGGGAGTGTACGGTGCAGTCATCGTCGAAGGCATGCTGCACAAAGGCGATTCAGTCGAACTGCTGGAACCCACGTGACGAATTCTGTAGCCATGCCCCTGTAGGGGTGTTGGAGTGGAATCCGCAAAGATTGTAGCCGCCTCGCTATGCGAGGCGCGCCCGTCGCTCGCAGAGCGACGGCTACAGGGCTGAAATCGCGTTTTGCGTCGGTGCTTTCTTTGCGCGAAAAGACTCGCGGATGCGAAACGGCGAAACGATCGAATCCTACGTTCCGGCGCGGTTAGATGCCTTGCCGTGGAGCTCGTGGCATTGGCTCATCGTGGTTTCGCTCGGCGCGACGTGGATCCTGGATGGTCTGGAAGTCACGTTGGCCGGAGCGTTAGGTGGAGTTTTGACACGTCACGAGACGCTCGGATTGAGCGACGCGCAAGTCGGTGCGAGCGCGACGTGCTATTTGGCCGGCGCAGTGATCGGTGCACTGCTTTTCGGTTACGGAACCGATCGGTTTGGCCGCAAGAAATTGTTCTTCATCACCGTTGCGGTTTATCTGATCGGAACGGCGTTGTCGGGGTTCTCCTGGAATTTTTGGAGCTACGCTTTGTTCCGTGTGATGACCGGAGCTGGCATTGGTGGCGAATACGCGGCGATCAATTCGGCGATTGACGAATTGATCCCGGCGCGTGTCCGTGGCCGCGTTGATTTGATCATCAACGGCTCATACTGGGTCGGCGCTGCGATGGGCGCTGCTGCTACGCTCGTGCTGCTCGATCCTCGCTACATTCCGATCTGGCTTGGATGGCGCTTCGCGTTTGGAATTGGCGCGACGCTGGGATTAATCGTGATTTTCTTTCGCCGCTGGATTCCGGAGAGTCCGCGCTGGCTAATGATTCACGGGCGGAATCATGAGGCGAAGGAGATCGTCGTGAACGTGGAACGAAAGATTTATGAAGCACGTCCGGCCGCGATCAACGCCCGCGGCTACAGTGAAGCGTTCCTCACGCGCATCCGCACTCGCACGCACACGCCGTGGCGGGAAATATGGAACGCGATTGTGCACGAACATCGGCGACGTTCATTTCTTGGTTTGGTGCTCATGTCAACGCAGGCGTTTTTCTATAACGCAATCTTTTTCACCTATGCGCTGGTGCTGATCCGGTTTTACAGTGTCCCGGAGAACAACGTCGGCGGCTATCTGCTGCCGTTTGCGCTTGGAAATGTACTCGGGCCGCTGCTGCTTGGGCATCTGTTCGACACGATCGGGCGTAAACAAATGATTACCCTGACATACGCGCTCGCCGGGGTTTTGCTCGCGTTGAGCGGCTGGCTTTTCCACACAGGATTACTTACCGCGCAAACGCAGACGCTGGCATGGGCAATTATCTTTTTCGTCGCATCGGCCGCAGCCAGTTCTGCGTACCTGACCGTCAGCGAAATTTTTCCGCTGGAAATCCGCGCAATGGCAATTGCAATCTTCTTCGCAATTGGAAC
>DATFXC010000260.1:0-6179 GCA_035258625.1 Candidatus Udaeobacter sp.
CTCCCTTTCTTTTCCGCGCTGCGATAGCTTGCAAAAAATCGTATTGGTGTGTCAAGCAAATGATCGAGACGCACGAGCACAGAGGCGGCTGTGGCGACAAACACCCGGTCGTGGCATGGCGGCGCAACGGCTGCGATTGGCTCGCGATAATGCCCGCGGAAACGTTTGCGCGATTACTGCGCGGCAGTGACTTGGTCGAACGAGAAAAAGCTTACGCTGCAAACTGAACAACCTTCGTTGAACGCTTTGGAGTAATAGCGAACCACGCTTTCGCGTCGTGCTCGTCCGCAAGCTCGCGATAATTCGTCATCAACTTCTGCGGACTGTTCCCCATTTCTAAGGCAACCCGCGCCGAGTCAGCAATTGCCGCGAGTCGATAACTCGCATAAGAATGACGAAGGCAATTGTGCGGCCAAGTAATCCCCTGCCCTTGCGCGAACACGATTGTTCGACGTTCGACACTGTGTTTGAGCACCTTTCCCTTGCGCGAACGATATGGACTAAGCCATTGCGCAAGGTTCGGGAGGATCGGGACAAGGCGCCGCGTGGCTGTTTTCGATTTCTCGGCTGCAACGGTGATGTGACCTCGCTCGAAATTGAGGTCTGAAAAATCGAGCCGCACGATTTCGCTTGTGCGCATTCCGGTAAACGCGCCCAGGGCCAGATAAAGTTTTATCTCGGCCGGCGCTTTGGAAATGAGCGAGGCGAGTTGCTTCGGCGTCAAAATGCCAATCTTTCCGCCGCGATCCTTGGCCCGTCTTACGTCATCGGCTTCCGTAGGCTGACCCTTGGCAAGATAGCCCCGCGCCCTTGCGAAATGGAAAAGTGTCACGATAGAGGTGCGGAGATTATTCCGGGTGCGTGCGCCAACGCCCTGGGCCATTAGCCAATCTTCAATCGTGCTTGAAGTGACTGACCCGATATTGGTTTGGAAAGAATTCTTGAACCGGGTGAGGTCGCTCCGCAGCGCGTAAACGTAGCGCGGCGAAAGTCCGTCGTGCTCCTTTGCCACAAGTAATTCATCAACGATTTCCCCGACGCGGCGCTGAAGGACGTTGCGCTTGCGGGCAACATATTCGTTGACGACCGAGACAAGCGATTCTCCGTCCAATTTCGAACGCGCCGAAACGTATTCCTCAATGGCCGCGTGCAGCGGAAGTCCAATTGAACGCAAGAGTTGGATTGAGCGCAGATACGATTCGCTGTCTGAGTTTGTAAGTTCAAGAACAGGCAGCCGCCCATGCAAAATCGAAACCGCGACCTCATGCGCCCTAGCCTTCGCAGCCGCCAGGTCAGCGAACGTCTCACGCCGACGCGGCTCTTTGCCGACATGGTAAGCTACCGTGTAAAGTTTGTATCGGCGCCACTTGCCACTCTTGGTTTTCTTGCGAGATTCCCCCGAATAAATCTTAACCGTTACCCCGCGCTCTCTGACTAGGATTGGCTTAGTTTTCATGACATTCCTGACAAAGTGACTGCACAACCTTGCATTTCTTTGCGTGACCGTCAAGAGGGAAATACCTATGAAACGAGGTATTCTGACACAGGTTCGAACCCTGCATCGCGCACGTTTGTTTACCACACGCGGCGCAACAGTAACTAGTCAAAGTTTCTATGGCTCTGATTCAAGAAGTTCTCGAAACCGTCAGAAAACGTAATCCTAACGAGCCTGAGTTTCTTCAGGCGGTCACGGAGGTACTGGAGTCGATCAAGCCCGTTATCGACCGCAGCAAGAAGGTCCGGGACGCCAGAATTCTGGAGCGTCTGGTAGAACCAGAGCGCATGATTCAGTTTCGCGTCCCGTGGATCGATGACAAAGGACAGATCCGGGTGAACCGCGGGTTCCGTGTGCAGATGAACAGCGCGCTCGGCCCTTACAAAGGCGGCTTACGTTTTCATCCAACCGTCTATGCGGGCATCATCAAGTTTCTTGCGTTCGAACAAGTATTTAAGAACTCGCTTACAGGCCTGCCAATGGGCGGCGGCAAAGGCGGCTCGGACTTCGATCCAAAAGGCAAATCCGAACGGGAGGTGATGCGATTTTGCCAATCCTTCATGACCGAATTGTTCCGGCATGTTGGTCCGCACACCGATGTCCCTGCAGGCGACATAGGTGTAGGCGGTCGCGAGATCGGCTACCTCTTTGGCCAATACAAACGGCTGGCGAACGAATTCACAGGTGTGTTAACCGGAAAAGGGCTCTCTTGGGGCGGCTCGCTCATGCGTCCGGAGGCCACGGGGTACGGGGCTGTCTATTTTGCGCAGGAGATGCTTAAGACGCGCAATGAAACGATCGAAGGCAAAATTTGCACTGTTTCAGGAGCCGGTAATGCGGCGCAATATACGGTCGAAAAACTGATCCAGTGCGGCGCAAAACCGGTCTCGATGTCCGATTCCAGCGGGTGCATTTATGACAAAAACGGCATCACAGAGGAAAAACTGGCCTTCGTCATGAGCATCAAGAACGTGCGGCGCGGACGCATCAGCGAGTACGCCAAAAAGTTCCGCGGTTCCAAATATGTAGCCGGCGACCGCCCCTGGGGCATAAAGTGCGATTGCGCTTTTCCGTGTGCGACGGAGAACGAGATCACGGCTGAAGACGCGAAGAGACTGGTCAACAACGGTTGTTATCTTGTGTCTGAAGCGGCCAACATGCCCAGCGTACCAGCGGCAGTTGATCTTTTCATTGAGAAAAAGATTCTGTTTGGTCCCGGCAAAGCGGCGAATGCCGGAGGCGTGGCGACGTCCGGTCTGGAAATGAGCCAAAACTCAATGCGTTTGCCATGGCCCCGCGAGGAGGTCGATTCCCGTTTGCGCCACATCATGTCGACAATCTTTAAAAACTCTTGGGACACTGCGGAAGAGTACGGCCAACCTGGCAATCTCGTGGTCGGCGCAAACATAGCTGGCTTCGTCAAGGTCGCGGATGCTATGCTCGACCAAGGTGTTGTGTAGTAGCACAGATTCACCCTCGGCTGTTTTAATTTGCCCGATACACCAGTCAACACGGGCACGTGAATCGTGCCTCGAATTCGAATAGGAAAATGATGGAAATGAAAATGAGATCCTGCGTACTTTTCGTCCTAATTGCCGCCGTGCTTGGCATTGGCGGATGCAACGGCTACTACACCGCGTACCCCGGCTACGGACCTTATTACGGTCCCGCGCCGTATTATGGCGGTTATCCGGGATCCGTAACGGTATCGGTTTACGATCGGCCGTACTATCGTGGTCCAGGATATTGGTCAGGCAACGTGTATTACGTCTGGAAACCAGGTCATTGGGTTTGGAGGAGCGGCCAGAAAGTTTGGATCCGCGGCCATTACGTCGTGCGCAGATACTGATCGCGCAGCGTTTCGGAGCAACCGCAACTGATCGTCAAACGATCGGTGGAGCCAACCGCCAGCGTGCCAACCGAAAACGCACGGCCGTCGCCAGACAGCCTAATCCGTACCGCACGCTTCTGCGGAAATTGATGGACGATGCCTCGGGCATGTACCGAGCTGGACACGTCACTTCACCGATCGCGCAGCCAAGCGCAACGATTTGCGCGAGAATCTGATTATCGAAAACAAAATCATCGGAGTTTGTTTGCAACGGCAGCCGTTCCAATAGCTGGCGCGCAAATGCACGATAACCAGTGTGATACTCCGAGAGTTTCGCGCCAATGAGAACATTCTCCGCTAGAGTGAGGAACCGGTTCGAGACGTATTTCCACCAGGGCATCCCGCCGCGCAGCGCGCCTCCGCCAAGAATCCGCGAAGCGAGTACGCATGGATAAAGGCCGCTTCCCACGAGAGCCGCCATCGCCGGAATCAGTTGCGGCGTGTACTGATAATCGGGATGAATCATAATGATGATGTCCGCGCCTGCGGCCAGCGCGAGCCGGTAACAAGTCTTTTGATTTGCGCCGTACCCGCGATTCTCCGGATGCACTTCCACCTGAACGTTTGGCAGGGTGCGCGCGATTGCCACCGTTTCGTCGTGACTGGCGTCGTCCACAACGATGACCAGATCGACAATGCCGTGCGCCATGACTTCGACGTAAGTCTGGCGCAACGTGCGCGCAGCATTATACGCGGGCATGACCACAACAATTTTCTTGCCGTTTAGCATCGCCGTACCCGCTTTCTAACAGTTGTCATTTTGCGCGAAGCGAAGCTGCAACGCAGCGGACGAAGTCCGCGAGACCAAGCTTTTAATCTCAGTTCGTATTTGAACCTCGTCCTCCGCGGCGACTGAGAAAAATCTTTCGCTTCGCTCAACATGACAGACCAGCTATGACATCGGTCGTAGTCGAATATGTGTTGGAACGCTAACTTGCAAGCTCCGTGACAATTTTTTACGACCCTAGCTGTCTGGAATACTCGAGCCCCAGTCATCCGGAACGGCCGGACCGCATCGCCCGCACTGCGCCACTGCTAAAAAACCGACATCGTGACTGGGAATGGCGGAAGCCCGCCGCCGGGACCAATGCCCAGTTGCTGCGCGCACATTCGCGTGAGCATGTCGAAGGCGTTGCCAACGCGCTCGAACATTTTGATCTCGACACGCCATTTTATCCAAACATTGAACTACACGCGCGCCGTTCGGCTGGCGCGGCGATCGAGGCAACTAGTTGCGCGTTGCGCGGCGAAGCGGCGTTTAGCTTGATGCGCCCTCCGGGACATCACGCGACGCGAGATCGCGCTATGGGTTTCTGTTATTTCAGCAACGTTGCTGTCGCGGCGCTCGGCGCGTTGGAGAACGGCGCACAACGGATTGCCATTTGGGATTTTGATGGCCATCACGGGAACGGGACCGAGGCGATTATAGCGCACGATGAGCGAATTCGATTTGCCTCGATTCATCAGTTCCCCGCGTATCCCGGGACTGGAGCGAAATCGTTTGCGAACATCGATAATTACCCGATCGCGCCGTTTACGGCGCGCAGCGGAATTCTCGACATCGCGCGGCGTTCGCTCGTAGAGTTGATCGCTTTCGAACCTGATTTGCTTCTAGTTTCGGCAGGGTTCGATGCATATGCGCGTGATCCGCTGCTGCAACTAACGCTCGAGCGCGAAGACTTCGCAAAATTGGGCGAGTGGTTAGGCCAAATCGAGATTCCCGTCGCAGTCGCTCTCGAAGGCGGATACAGTAATGATTTGCCCGAGTTGATCGACTCGTTTTTAACGGCCTTGCAGGCCTGACGCCACAAATTTCGCCGAGGAAACGCAGATGGCTTTCAGAACGTGTGAACATCTGCGTCAATAAATGAATCGCTTTATCGCCCTTTGTAACTCTGCCGCCGCGTTTTCGATTTCTGCGTAGCCATATTGTCGGGCTCTGGCTTTCGCGGCAAGCAGCCCGCACCGATGAACATTTTTGAAATCGCCGTACGAAAACTTGTATCTTCGCTTCGTATTCTCCGGGAACCGACGGTCGATACCCAGATGCCACTTCGCATACTCTGAGAATCCATGAAGGCGAATGAAGACGTTCTCTTCATCGACTGAAGGGTGATGCTTGGTCCAATCGCCTTTGCCGTCGGCGACGACGTGTCCTTCCTTGATAAGCTGTGCAGCAAACGTGAAGGTATTTCCGTTTAACTCGATGCCGCTGCGCGGCTCAGCCAAAACCGCGCACATGCCATCAAGGAGAATTAAGCTTAGCGTCGCACAAACATACGCATTTGTTCGGATTGCCGTTTTCATTGCCCGTCTCTGGCGATTTATTGGCAATTGGTGAATAGTTTGCACCAAATCGGGCCGTAGCACAGCTTGGTAGTGCACTTGAATGGGGTTCAAGGGGTCGCGGGTTCAAATCCCGCCGGCCCGATTTCTGTTTTTACATCTAGAAATCACCCTTTTCGGGTTACTCTGCACAAAGTTTAGGACGGATTTAGGACACGCCTGCCGGAATACCCTCCTCCGCCCCCAGGACGCCTTAGAACTCGTTTTCCCTCGCCGGATGGCTCAATGGTGCGGGCTAGGCTTTACGGCGCACGGCGCTGTGTGATTGAATTGCCCGGCGGCGTCAACGACAGTTCCTGCCATGAAAAAGTCGATTATTCTTGTTTCAGCGCTCTCTGTAGTGGTGATGGCGCTGGTTTCTTGCGCGAGCGATTCCGACGTTGATCCTGCGCGAGTTCGCGCTGACACAACGACGCCATACCACGAAGCAGCGCCAGCCGCACGATC
>DATFXC010000261.1:0-4304 GCA_035258625.1 Candidatus Udaeobacter sp.
AGCCGCGCGCAAGCTCGAAGAAAAAGGAATTTCCGTTGCGCTAATTAATCCACGCTGGATCAAACCGATGGACACCGGCACGCTCGAATTTTTCGCGCGGAGCGTGGACGTAGTCTGCACAATCGAAGATCACGTTTTGCACAACGGTTTCGGCTGCGCAGTCATGGAACATCTGCACTCCCAGATGATCAACACACCTGTTGTGCGGATCGGCTGGCCCGATCAATTCATCGAACACGGCGCCGTCCCAATCCTGCGCAAGAAGCACGGCATTAGCGCCGACGCATTGGTTGAAAAAGTTCTGCCGCTCCTTCGCAAAAAATCCAAGCTGACGCCATCTGTAGCCTAACAAAAAGTGAAGAGCGCCTTCGTTTCCGAAAGCGCCCTTCATAGTTTCGATGGCGATAAGCCGAATTCTGTCGACCAAGCACCTTGCTAACAAAGTGCTGGAAGGATGATCATTCATCTCAACCCGTCCCGCGGTGCGGGACGAGCGCCCATCCCGCAATCGCGGGACGTGGTGCGACGATACCCGAGGATTTTATCGGGCCGGCTGCCCATCCTCTGTTTTGTCTTGCACCGCATGGGGTTTTTCGTGCCTCGCGAATTACTCTGCGAGCGGTGAGCTCTTACCTCGCCTTTTCACCCTTGCCTGCGCTTTTCTCAAAGAACCGGCGGTGTGTTTTCTGTGACACTTTCCGTCGTCACGATTTTTCAATCGCGGCGCCCGCGTTATTTTACGTGGCATGCTGCCGTATGGTGTTCGGACTTTCCTCTAGTAAATCCCGCCAAAGCGGGACTCACCAGCGATCATCTGCCATCGGCCGAGAATTTAGCACAAAAGCAGTAATCTGGAAGACAGGAAGGAGACCGAATTGTAGGGCAGGCGCAGCGCCTGCCACCGTTTCGCGGCAACCGGAGTGGTTGCCCTACATTTGAAAAGGCGACGGGACGTTAATCAGGAAAATTGAGATCATTGTCAGCGCAATGATCAGCTTGGCGAGCATGGCGCCAATGTTCCCGAGCAAACTTCCCCACCCAGCGCGGCCAGCATCAATCATGCGTTTGCCCGCGATGACTTCACCGACGATCGCGCCAATCACCGGACCAACGAACAAGCCGATCAGGCCGAAGAACAATCCGACTAGTGCCCCCATGATCGCGCCGAACGTTCCCCACTTCGTTGCGCCGAAATATTTCGCGCCGAAATAGCCGGCGAGAACATCGAGCGCGTACGTCGCGAGCGTCAGTAGCACCAGCACAATGATCGTGTGCCAGCCAATACTCCTGTCCGGGCCGAGCATGATTCGATGAATGATCGCAGCGGCGAGAATAATGGTGGTACCCGGGAGAACCGGCGCGATAGTGCCGATCAGGCCGACTGCGAAGAGCGCGATCGCGAAGAACCACCAGAAGAGTTCCATGGAAACCGTGAATCGTGATGCGTGAAACGTGAATCGACAATTACCGATTTTAACGATGTAACAAACCTCGATTCACGATCTCCTTTGACCGGTTGCGTGCCGAATCTATACTGAATTTTTCCACCAAAATCACAAACGGAGGATTCACTCATGCCACTTGCTGTTGGAACCAAAGCGCCAGATTTCACCTTATCGACAAAAACCGCTGACGGGCCGAAGCAGATCAGGCTTAGCGAGAATTTCGGAAAAGGAAACACATTGCTGCTTTTCTTTCCGATGGCGTTCACGGGCACGTGCACCACGGAAATGTGCGAGGTCAGTGCGGGCCTGAAGGGTTATACCAATTTGAATGCTATCGTTTATGGAATCAGCGGCGACAATCCGTTCGCGCAGGAAGCATGGGCGCAGAAGGAGAAGATCACAGTGCCGTTGTTGAGCGACTACGAACACAGAGTCGCGAACGAATATGGCGTGATGTACGACTCGTTCCTGCCGCAAATGAATCTCGGAATGACTGGCGTGCCCAAACGATCGGCGTTCATCGTCGATAAGGACGGCGTGATCCAGTATGCGGAGAGCAACGATGACGCCCGGCAATTGCCAAACTTCGAGAAGATCAAAGCGAAGCTGGCGGAGCTGAAATGATCTCTGCTCAACCACGAAGGACACGAAGAGCACGAAGGCTCTTGAAGGTTTTGGGTTCCTGGCCTTCGTGTTCTTCGTGGTGCAAACATGACTGACGAATTTAAAACGCTTAAAACATTCGATGCCGGTAAAGGACGCGAAGGACTCTTTTTTTCATTACCGGCGTTGGAAGAACAAGGCGTAGGCAAAATTTCGCGGTTGCCGGTGAGCATCCGGATTGTTCTCGAATCGGTGCTGCGCAATTGCGACGGGAAAAAGGTCCGGCGCAAAGATGTTGAAGCGCTTGCGAAATGGAACGCGAAATCACCCGCGAACGAGGAGATCCCATTCGTCGTTGCGCGCATTGTTTTGCAGGACTTCACTGGAGTTCCGTTGATTGTCGATCTCGCGGCGATGCGCAGCGCTGTGCAACGGCTCGGACGCGACCCGAAAATCATCGAGCCGCTCGTACCCGTCGATCTGGTTGTCGATCACTCGGTGCAGGTCGATTTCTTCGGTTCACCGCGCGCGTTGGAACTCAATCTGGATATGGAGTTCAAGCGCAACCGCGAGCGTTACCAGTTTCTTAAGTGGGGTCAGCAGGCTTTCAAGACTTTCCAGCTAATTCCGCCGGGAATCGGAATCGTGCACCAGGTAAATCTCGAGTATCTGGCAAAAGGAGTTCTTTTCACTCAAGTCACTATCAACAATCAACTATCGACTATCTACTTCCCCGACACACTGGTTGGCACAGATTCGCACACGACCATGATCAACGGTCTTGGCGTGGTTGGCTGGGGCGTCGGCGGTATTGAGGCGGAAGCCGGGATGCTCGGGCAGCCGGTTTACTTTTTGACTCCGGAAGTGGTGGGCGTGCACATGACCGGACAATTGCGCGAAGGGGTGACCGCGACCGATCTTGTCCTGCACATCACGCAGTTGCTGCGCGCACAAAAGGTGGTTGGCAAGTTTGTTGAGTTTTACGGTGAGGGCGCCGCATCGCTGCCGGTACCTGACCGTGCCACGATCGGCAACATGTCGCCCGAGTACGGAGCGACGATGGGATTTTTTCCAGTTGATCAGGAATCGGTGGATTACCTGCGCGCAACGGGACGCAGCGAAGAGCAATGCCTGGCATTCGAAAATTATTTCCGGGCCCAGAACATGTTTGGCATGCCGCGAAAAGGCGAAGTCGATTACAGCGTTGATACCGATTTGGATCTGGCGGACGTACAGCCGAGCGTCGCTGGGCCGAAACGGCCGCAGGACCGGATCAATTTGCCTGATCTTGGCAAGACATTTCGCGAATTGCTTGAAAAACCGGTTCGTGACGGCGGCTACGGGAAAGAGCATGTCGATCTTCGCGAAAAACAGGTTGTAGAACTGAACGGTAGCGCGCCTCGCGACGGCGCGATGTTTTCGACCGACAATAAGGAGGACCAGGGAATCAGACCCGGTGAAGCACTGAACGTGCTCGAAATGGTTGCAAACCGACCGACACCTGATCCTGGCCAGGAAATTGAAGCCGAGTCGCGAGAGATCTTTACTCAAGGGCGAACGCACATCGGCCATGGCAGCGTCCTGATCGCCGCGATCACGAGCTGCACGAACACGAGCAACCCGAGCGTGATGATTGCGGCCGGATTGTTGGCGAAAAAAGCAGTCGAACACGGGCTGCGTGTCGATCCTGGCGTGAAAACTTCGCTCGCACCGGGGTCGCGCGTTGTTTCCGACTACTTGGAAAAGACGGGACTCCAAACATATCTCGACCAGCTCGGATTCAATCTCGTCGGCTACGGTTGCACGACTTGCATCGGCAACTCGGGGCCGCTGCATCCAAACATCGAGAAAACGATCCACAAATACGATCTGATTGCCGCCTCCGTGCTTTCGGGCAATCGGAATTTCGAGGCGCGCGTGCATCAGCATATCAAGGCAAATTTTCTGATGTCCCCGCCGCTGGTTGTCGCTTTTGCGCTGGCTGGTCGCGTCCACATCGATCTGTCCCGCGACCCGATCGGAAAAGACAAGGATGGCAAGGAAGTTTTCCTGCGGGATCTCTGGCCCACACTCAGTGAGATCCGGGACACCATGCAGTCCGCGCTTACGCCGGAAACCTTTCGCAAATTTTATCGTGATTTCGCAGAGCAAAATCCGAAGTGGAACAAGATTCCCTCGAGCACGGGCGACATTTACCAGTGGGACGAGAAAAGCGATTACATTCATGATCCGCCGTTCTTCGGAAACTTTTCGATG
>DATFXC010000262.1:0-7057 GCA_035258625.1 Candidatus Udaeobacter sp.
CCTGAAACCCTTTTCCCTTCGATCGGCCAATTACATCCACATAGTCGCCCGCTTGAAATTGCGTAACGCTTAAATTGATCTCGCCTTCGGGAAGATCGCTGGTCAGGCGAAACTCGC
Organism: Candidatus Udaeobacter sp.; assembly: GCA_035258625.1. Lineage (GTDB taxonomy): Bacteria > Verrucomicrobiota > Verrucomicrobiia > Chthoniobacterales > UBA10450 > Udaeobacter. The sequence goes on from DATFXC010000262.1 coordinate 118, forward strand.
GGACAAATTTTTGCGGCTTCACGCCAGCCTTCTTGAACTCGCCAAGCAACGGTTTGGTCACGCGCGATTCCTTCTGCGCGCCGAACCCAACCTGCACAGCCGAATAGCCCTCGTTTTCTTCGGTCAAACGACGCAACAAAACGTTATCGCCCGCTGCGATCACGGTCACGGGGCGCAACCGACCCTTGGCGTCGTAAACGCTGGTCATACCAATTTTTTGTCCAAGAAGTCCGATGCTCATGACCATGCAATTGCAAATGTTTCAGAAGCGGCCTCCGCTTAAATTTTAATAGTGATGTCAACGCCCGCAGGCAGATTCAGTTTCTTCAATTCGTCCACTGTCTTCGCAGTTGGCTCGATGATGTCCAGCAACCGTTTGTGGGTGCGAATTTCAAATTGTTCCATCGATTTCTTGTCCACGTGAGGGGAACGATTCACCGTAAATTTCTCGATCAATGTCGGCAGCGGAATCGGCCCGGCCACTCGGGCGCCTGTTCGTTTGGCAGTATCCACAATTTCCATGGCGGATTGGTCCAGCATCCGATGATCGAACGCCTTCAGGCGAATGCGAATGCGCTGGCCATTGCTCATTACGCCTCCTTTTGATCAAGAATCGCCGCGACAAGATTCGCCGGGACGGGTTCGAAGTACGACGGCTCCATTGAATAACTCGAGCGACCCTTCGACAGTGACCGAATCGCCGTTGCGTATCCGAACAATTCCGCGAGCGGCACCATCGCGTGAATGATCACCATATTGCCCCGCGTCTCGATACTGTTGATCGCGCCACGCCGCCGGCTTAAATCGCCGCAAATGTCGCCCTGATATTCTTCCGGCGTGATGTTCTCCACTTTCATGATCGGCTCCAACAGGATTGGTTTGCCCTTTTTGAAGCCGTCCTTCATCGCGAAAATCGACGCCATCTTGAATGCGAGTTCGCTGGAATCGACTTCGTGGAACGAGCCATACACGATGTCCACCTCCACATCCACAACAGGATAACCGCCCAGCACGCCGTTGAGCACCGCTTCTTCGATGCCCTTCTTCACCGCCGGGATGTATTCCCTCGGAATAATGCCTCCGACAATTTTGTTCTCGACTGTGATACCCTTGCCGTGCGCAGCGGGACGCACGTCCACTTCCACGTGTCCATATTGACCGCGACCACCTGACTGCTTGATCAATTTGCCAACGCCATGCGCGTTGCTGGTGATTGTTTCACGGTACGCGATCTGCGGTTTACCGGCATTCGCGTCAACTTTGAACTCTCGAAACATCCGGTCCCGAATGATTTCCAGGTGCAGCTCGCCCATTCCAGCGATGATGGTCTGGCCGGTGTCTTCGTGCGTGTAGACGCGAAAGGTCGGGTCTTCTTCGGCGAGCCGTTGCAACGCGGTCGCCATTTTTTCCTGATCCAATTTCGTCTTCGGCTCAATCGCCATTGAGATGACCGGATCGGGGAATGACGGGGGTTCAAGAAGCATCGGATGATCCTCGTCGCATAGCGTGTCACCAGTCGTAATATTTTTAATTCCGACAATCGCGGCGATATCGCCCGAATAACACGTCTCTATGTCTTCGCGTTTGTCGGCCTGGATCTGAATTAAACGCGAAATCCGCTCACGTTTGTTCGTGCGCGGATTGTAAACAGTGTCGCCTTTGCTGAGCGTGCCGGAGTAAACGCGGAAGAACACAAGTTTTCCGACAAACGGATCGCTCCACAGTTTGAAGGCGATCGAACAGAATGGGGCGTTATCGTCGGTGACCGCTTCCATCGGCTCGCCCGTATCGGGGTTCTGGGCTTTGGCCGGCGGAATATCGAGCGGGCTTGGCAAGTAATCGACAACTGCGTCGACCAAATATTGAATACCGATGTTCTTGAGAGCTGAGCCGCCAATGACCGGCACAAATTTGTTCGCTATCGTCTGGCGACGAATGCCAGCCTTCAGCAACTCTGGTGTGACTTCGCGCTCTTCGAGCACTGCGTGGGCGACTTCATCGTCGATATGAGAAACCTGGTGGATTAGTTCGTTGCGCGCCTCTTCAACCGCATCAACGTACTCCTTCGGCACATCGGTGACTTCATAGGTAGATCCAAGCCGATCGTTCTCAGAATAAATTATCGCCTTCTTGTTAATTACATCGAGCTGGCCGCGCAACTGATCTTCCGCCCCGAGCGGTAACAAAACCGGCCACGCGTTCGCGCCGAGTTTCTTGTGTATGCTGTCGACCGACATTTTGAAATCGGCGCCAACGCGGTCCATCTTGTTGATGAACGCCAGGCGCGGGACGTTGTACTTGGTGGCTTGACGCCAGACGGTTTCGGATTGCGGCTGCACCCCGGCGACACCGTCGAAAACTGCGATTGCGCCATCGAGCACGCGGAGTGAACGTTCCACCTCGGCGGTAAAATCGACGTGACCCGGCGTGTCGATGATATTGATGCGCTGTTTGACGCCCTCAAAGATCTTGTAAACGCCTTCTTCCTTTCGCTGCGCCCACGTGCAGGTCGTCGCAGCCGACGTGATCGTGATCCCGCGTTCCCGCTCCTGCTCCATCCAGTCGGTGACGGTTGTGCCCTCGTGCACCTCGCCCATTCTGTGGATCATGCCGGTGTAAAAAAGGACACGCTCAGTGATCGTTGTTTTGCCGGCATCGATATGCGCCGCGATCCCGATGTTTCGCGTTCGTTCCAGCGGAAACTTGCGATCCGGCGAGTTTGGATTCTTCGCCGGAGCTTTCTCCTGTTCCATTGTCGCCGTCGCCATAATTGTCACCACCTGAAATGCGCAAAGGCGCGATTCGCCTGCGCCATTTTGTGTGTGTCGTCGCGTTTTTTGATCGCGTTACCCTGGCCCGCCGCCGCGTCTTTTAGTTCTTGCGCCAACGCCTCAGCCAAAGGCAAGCCCTTGCGGCCGTCAGCGAATCTCACGATCCAGCGCATGGCTAGCGAGATTTGCCGCGCGGGCGCCACCTCCATCGGCACCTGGTACGTCGCACCGCCAACCCGGCGCGAGCGGACTTCGAGCCGAGGACGAACGTTTTCGATCGCCTTGTTTACAATCTCCAGCGGATCGACTGAATCGGAACCTTCGCGCGATTTATCGATCGCGGTGTAGACGACACGTTCGGCGAGGGATTTCTTGCCCCGCTTCATCACGGTAGTGATGAGACGGGCTACCGCCGGACTCCCGTATCGGGAATCGACGTGCTCCTCTTTTTTGTGAACTCTCCTCCGCCGCGACATTGTCGATCTTCTCTTTCAAATTTTGATTATCTTATTTGGCCTCTGCCGGCGCTGCTTTCGCCGCGCCCCCTCCACCGGCCGCCCCGCCCTTCGGCCGCTTCGCCCCGTACTTGGAGCGACCGCGCCGCCGCCCATCCACACCAAGTGCGTCAAGGGTTCCACGCACAATGTGATAGCGCACGCCGGGCAAATCCTTCACTCGTCCCCCGCGAACGAGCACGATCGAGTGCTCCTGCAAATTATGCCCTTCGCCCGGGATGTAGGCAATCACTTCCTGACCATTCGTCAACCGCACTTTCGCCACTTTGCGCAGCGCAGAGTTCGGCTTCTTCGGCGTGCGCGTCATCACCTGCACACACACGCCGCGCCGCTGCGGACAACCCGCCAGCGCCGGTGACTTCGATTTCACCGACACCTTGCGGCGTCCTTTGCGAATCAGCTGATTGATCGTGGGCATTTTCCAAATCCTAAAAGTAAAGCGCCGCCTAGGTCGTTACTCCGGGCGACAAAAAAACCCGCTTCAGGCCGCGCAACAAACCCAACTCACGCGCCTGATGCGGTAAGCGCCAAATATAGAGGGAAGATCGCGATCTGCAAAGAATATTTTGTCCGCAGAATTGTCATTCCGAGCGAAGTCGAGGAATCTCTAACCCACATGCCGAATGCCTTTGAACTTCTCGCCAACGATCGACACTCAAAAGGGCGCCGCGGACGATTAAAGACCGCGCATGGTCTTATCGATACGCCCGCGTTTATGCCGATAGGAACACAAGGCAGCGTGAAAGGCGTCAGTCCGCGCGAACTCCGCGAGCTGAATGCGCAGATCATTCTGGGAAACACTTACCACTTGTTCGTTAGGCCTGGACTCGACGTCATCAAGCATTTTGGCTGCCTGCACAATTTCATGAGTTGGGATGGGCCGATTCTCACCGACAGCGGCGGATACCAGATTTTCTCGCTCGCGAAGTTGCGCAAAATCACCGAGGAGGGCGTCGAATTTCAAAATCACATCGACGGCGCGCGAGCCTTCATTTCGCCGGAGATCGCAATGGAAATTCAAGCCGCGCTCGGCAGCGACATGGCAATGGTGCTCGATGAATGCGTTCCTTATCCGTGCGAGTACGATTATGCGGCAAAAAGCGCTGAGTTGACGACGCGCTGGGCAAAGAGATGCAAAGCTGTAGCGTCCGCTGCCTCAGCGGACTCTGGAGCAAATGCGCTGAGGACAGCGCACGCTACAGCCCGCCAACTCGTTTTCGGCATTGTCCAAGGCGGAACGTTCGATAGTCTTCGGCGCCAATCTGCGCAGGCGATCGTGGACCTAGATTTCGACGGCTACGCCATTGGCGGGGTGAGCGTGGGTGAGCCGGAGGAGGAAATGAAGGTGGCCGTTGAATCGGCTGAACCATTTTTGCCAACGGACAAGCCGCGTTACGCGATGGGACTCGGCACGCCGCCGCAACTCCTGGAAATGATCGCGCGCGGGATGGACATGTTCGATTGCGTATTGCCGACGCGCCTCGCGCGCAATGGAACGGCGTTCACCGCCACAGGCACGCTCAATTTTAAGAACGCAGAGTTCGCGCTGGACAAAAGGTCCATTGAAGAAAACTGCGCGTGTCACGCCTGCCGCGAATTCACGCGCGGCTACATTCGCCATCTCATCAAGGCAGAAGAAATCCTCGGCCTTCGCCTGATCACGCTACACAACTTGCATTTCTATTTGAATCTGATGAATCGCGCGCAGAGCGAAATCGAGCGGGGAACATTCGATCAGTTCCGGAAGGCATTCGTCGCAGAATACAAAACGCGCGATGCGATAACGGTCGAATAACGTCTTATTCTTCGATTGCTGCGCGTACCGCAGCGCGAAGATCGTTTACGAAATGGTTGTACTCGCGCTGACGCGATTCCTCATCAGGCTGTCGAAGAAGAGACGATGGATGGACAGTCGCGAGGACCCTCGGCGCAAGCTTCGACGACAATACCTTGCCGCGCTCGCGCGTAACGCGAAAACTCGGACCGAAAATCGTCTGAGCGGCCGTCGCGCCCATGGCCACCACTAGTTTTGGCTTAATGATTCGCAATTCCGCTTCCAGCCACGGGCGGCAGGCTGCAATCTCGCGCGAATTTGGCTTCTGATGAATTCTTCGTTTCCCGCGCGCCTCCCACTTAAAATGTTTCACCGCGTTTGTGACATATACCTTGGTCCGATCAATCCCAGCTTCTTCCAACGCTTGATCCATGATTTTTCCAGCCGGTCCAACGAAGGGTTTGCCGGCGACATCTTCGTAATCTCCCGGTTGCTCCCCGACCAGCATCATGGTTGCGCCCTTCGGCCCTTCGCCAAAAACCGTCTGCGTTGCGCGTTGGTAAAGGTGGCACGCCTCGCAATCTTTCGCCCCCTCGCGCACGGCCGACCAGCTTGTCGTGTCGGGTGGCTGTGCTAAGCGGGCAAACTCTTCGTCGTCCGTTCGCATCTTCCCATTATGAATCGCAACTCGCGCGCGGTTCGGGTTTAATACTTCCGGTGCCAACTCTCGAAACCGAGCGACTCATCCTGCGCTCCTTCCGCGAAGAAGACGTGGATGCCATGGCGCAGTTATTCTCGAATCCGGATTTCATGCGCTTTTCGTTAGGCATTTTCACCGAACGGAAACAGACGATCGCTTTCATCGAGAAAGTTATGGGCTGGGATCGCGCCGGCATTCCATCGCAGTTTGCGGTCGTCCCGCGCGGCGAAGACGCGATCATCGGTTACTGCGGTTTCTTTTATCACCCGGAGCACGGGATCGAAGACCTTGAGATCGGGTACCGGCTTGATCCCGCTTACTGGAACCGGGGCCTCATTACTGAAGCTGCGCATGCCGTGCGTGATCAAGGGTTTCGCGATCGGAAACTGTCGCGCGTGATCTCACTCATTCATCCTGAAAACATCCCGTCACGTCGCGTGGCGGAGAAAAATGGGATGAAGGTCGAAAAGGAAATCATGTTTCGCGGTTTTCCGACGCTGCTGTATGCGATAACTCGCCAAGAGTGGCTGGCGAACCGTGACGCTTCATGAACTCGCGCGCCAGTGTCCGATACGCCTGCGCGGCAGGTCCGCTCGAAGCGTATTCCAGAATCGATTTCCCAAAGCTCGGCGCCTCGCTCAACCGAACGCTCCTCGGAATGACAGTCTCATAAACGCGTTCACCGAAATGCTTTCGCACGTCGGCAACTACCTGGTGGCTAAGGTTGGTCCGCGCATCGAACATTGTCATGACGATGCCGCCAAGCTCCAGCCGCTCGTTTGCGCCTGAATCCAGTACTTGCTCGATGAGCCGCACAATTTTCACCAGTCCTTCAAGTGCGAAATATTCGCATTGGATCGGCGTCAATAGCTCGTCCGCAGCGGCGAGCGCGTTGCTCATCAAAATTCCAAGTGACGGCGGACAATCCAGGAAAACGAAATCGAATGTCTGATCGGTATGCAGCGGTTTGAGCGTTTCCGCCAGGCGCGTGAGATGATTTGGCATCCGCGCGATTTCCACCTCCGCCCCGGCCATATCGAGATCGGCCGGCACGATGAACAGTCCTTCGCGCCGGGTTGGCAAAATCTTGTCGGTGATTGAAGCCTCGCCCAGCAGTGGCTCATAGAGACTAATGTCCTCCACTTCCTGCAGACCAAACGAGCTGGTGGCATTTGCTTGT
>DATFXC010000263.1:0-3428 GCA_035258625.1 Candidatus Udaeobacter sp.
ACCGCCTCGGCATAAAGGTCAGCGACCCGCTTTGTCGTGTCGAGGGTGAGTGCGTTATCGATTGCGACCGCGCGTAAGTAAACGTCATAGGCGGCTGCATTCTGGGTCGGCGTCTCCGCAACGGCTTTTTGCTCAGCGCCGGTGAGCTTGGCGTTGAGCTGCTCGGCAATGGCGCTGGCCACTTCACCTTCAACTCCAAAGACATCGTCGAGTTTGCGATTGTAGCTTTCCGCCCATAAATGTTCGGCCGTTGCGGCGCGAATCAGCTGCACGTTCACGTGCACAGCATTAGCAACTTTTTGCACACTGCCCTCGAGAAAATGCGCTACGCCTAATTGTTGGCCGATCTCACGCAAGTTCTCGGGCGTGCTTTTGTATTTCTGTGTGGAGGTGCGCGAGATCACCTTGAGCTCGGCAATCTTCGAAAGCCTGGTAAGGATTTCGTCCTGGATGCCGTCGGTAAAGTAAGCATTCGATTTATCGTCACTCAGGTTCTGAAACGGCAGAACGGCGATACTTTTTTCCGAGACCGGCGACGCAGGGCCGCCGCGTCCTGTCTTGTGAGCGGTTCGTGTCGTCAAAAACAGAGCGGTCACGCCGAGGAGGACCAACGCACCGATCGCCATCGCCCCAATCGAGTAGCGGCGGCGTTTTCCGACCGTAGCGGAAAACATGGTTCCGGCGATCGCGTTGCAGGCGAATCTTGTCGGAACAGCGGAGTTGCCGATTTCGTCGTTGTAAAGATTTACCACGTGCAGGCGTTCGCCATGTTTGGCTTCACATTCACCGAGATCATGCAGATACGGCTGCCACTGGTCGTACTGCTCGAGATCTTCTGCAGCATGCTTCGAGACCAGAATGTGACCGGCGTCACCGCAATCCATGATGCGCTGGGCGATGTTAATCCCGGCGCCGGCAATATTCGCCTGCTCGTTTAAATCGGTGACTTCGTTAACCGGACCACTGTGGATGCCCATGCGAACCCTGATCTCGGGATGATTCTTTAGCGCTCTGGCGATTTCTTCAGCGCAAAGCACCGGTGCCTCCGGACTGTTGCGGAAAGCAAGCGCGCCACCGTCACCGGTTGGCAACCGCAACAGCTTTCCTTCAGCCTCAGCGGCGCGGAATTGCTCAGCCCCGCGCACGATCTCGCGCAACTTCTCTATCTGAGCGCTCTGCTCGTTAATGCGCAATTTGGAATAGCCCACGATGTCGATGAAAAGAACGTGGGCGATCTCCAGTCGGACTCTGGATTTCTGTTCGTCCGCCATTGGAGCTTGAATTTAGGCGCTTCCCGCAAGGCGCTCTATATTAATTTTTGGCCGACGAGGGGTAACGCGAGTCCCAATTTTTCTGCTTCGTCAGATCGATTAGATTGAAAGGAGCGAGCCATGGAACCGGACGGACTACGGACGCCGGACAATGTCATTTTCGGTGAAATCCAAGTGCTCCTCGCTGAGAAGCGAACTGCGCTGGCTTCACTGCGCACCGGCATCGCTGTCTTCGCGTTGCCTCTCTCCGTGCTGAGCGCACTGATCGCCACGTCCCGCTATTACAGCATTGACAAAGTGCTGCCTCTCCTGCTGCCGCTGATGCTCCTGAACCTCGGTCTTGTCGTGCTCGGCACGTGGCTAGTCTTCCGTTCCATCCATCGCATACATCACTTCGAACATCGTATCCGAGAGCTCAGCGAGAAGTATCGGTCAATCGCAGAGTTCATAGAGTAGCGCCACGCCGCCACGAAGTGGCTAACGTTGCCACAAACATTCTGGCACCGCCGTTTGTACCCAAGCGCGCGTGCTGCAAGGAACAGTTTCCTCTGCTGCAAGGACAAAAGTTGATTTAAGGTTATCGGAAAGGCGAAGGCGCGGTGAAAGCTTTCTGTGTGAAATGCGGTTCGAGCCTGTTCGGCGGCGACTGGCCAGAGGGTCCACAGGTATCGATTCGCATGGGAGCCTTCGATGACGATCCCGGAATTCGGCCGCACTTTCACAGTTGCGTGGATCCTCGAGCTCCGTGGGATGAGATCACAGACGAACTGCCGCAATACCGCGAAGGTCGAACCGACGACTGATCGAGGCAGCGAGCGATGGCGATCGGGTTCTCGTTGGAAATCCTGGGCCCGCAATGAACTCAACGATTTCGAACAAGAAGAGGGCCACACGGCATCAAGGTGCCATTCGCATACGTAAGGCGAAGCATCGCGACTCCGCGGCAATTGAATCACTGCTTTATGAGTCTTTTCTCGAATACGAGCGCGCTTATACGCCCGAAGCATTTCATATCACCACACCCGAAAAACGTGAGATCGAAAGCCGAGTAAAACATTGGACAGTGTGGGTAGCACTCCACGGCAACGTGATCGTAGGGACAGTGTCCGCGCATCCGGAAGGCGAAGCACTGCACATCAGGAGTATGGCGGTGCGGCCCTCAATGCGGGGCCGGAGCATTGGCAAACTGTTGCTCCAGCGCGTCGAAAAATTCGCTTCGGACAATCGGTACAAACGTTTGATTCTCAACACGACGCCTTTTCTCGCGTCCGCAATTCGACTGTATGAGCGGTTCGGCTTCCAGGCGACCGGGAGCGAGCGTGATTGGTTCGGAACGACGGTTAGCACAATGGCGAAAGAGGTGATCCAAACTCGCTCATGAAAGCTGGAATATGTCGCGTATTAGGTCACGCGACACCAAACCTGAATTTGCAGTTGAGGGAACCGAGGCTAGCGCCAGAGACGATACTCTGTATTAATTGCATCGAGAGTTCGTTATAAATCACAACGACGTATGGCTCGCAAATGTTCAACGCTAGGCTGTGCCTTCTCTCTGCCCGATAAATACCCATTAGCCAAATGTCCATGGCACATGGCACCGGGTCGCGGACCAGTTAAGATCGCAGCTGCACTGACAATTGCTGCTGCCGGTTTCGGCGGCGGTTTTGCATATAAGAGGTTCAGAAGGTATCTGCATGAGAAGAAGCTGCGTAAGGAACGCGAAGAATCGCGACAGCGACAGGCGTCCGCGCCGGGAGTACAACAAAAGACGACATCCGTTGTTCGTAAACGGAGCGTCACTCAAAAGCGGCCGAGCACGCGGAAAAGATCGGCAACGAAGTCAAAGCAAAAAACGGTTGAGTCGGAACCCAGCTAGTAACTCGTCCTGAGTTGTTTCAATTCCGCCCCGAATCAGCTGACACGTCCTCGTATGCTTAAGTCGCCAGCACGTCAACCGCTGGATAATCCCGGAGTCATCGCCTTTCCGCCGTTGATCTGGCTGGTGAACGCCGTGATCAGCATTTTGGTGCACCTGTTCATACGAATGCCGATCATGAGCTATGGCATTTGTCTCGTCTGCGGGATCGTCTTCATCATTCTGGCGCCTACGCTGGCGCTGTCGGCCTTGAGAAAGATGAAAGCGGCCGGAACAAACGT
>DATFXC010000264.1:0-5854 GCA_035258625.1 Candidatus Udaeobacter sp.
TAATCCCTTCGCTTTCCGCTCTTTCATAGTCAGCGGATTACTCCTTGGTCTTTGCTTTGGGATCTCAATGAAAACCACTCTGATACTGGTGACAATGGTATCGGCGTGTGGAATTGCGATTGCGCTGGTCGGTTGGAGACGGCTCGGTCTAACGCTGCGGCAGTTAGCAGTTGGGGCCGCGTTCTTCGCGGTATGCATGGCCGTGGTGCCGCTTCTGATCATGGGTTACTTCGCGGCGCGGGGCGTGGGGTCACAGTTTCAGTACTGCGTTTTTGCGCACAATCTAGAGCCCGCGGACACTAAAATCTATTTGAACCTGCTCTGGTTAGTGGGGGGAGTGCCCATCCTGATTTATGTGACTCGAAAGTTTATCAGGCAGGAAACCAACCCGACTGTCGCGTTCCGTCAGGCTTTTGTTGGCCTCACATGCGGCATGTATTTTTTACTGCTGCACGGAGTTTGGCGGCATATTACCCGGGAAGATTATCTACCGCTCTTTCCTCTGGTCGCTCTGGTTTGCGTGGCACTGCTGTCCAGGATATCTGACATACTTAGCGAGTGGAGATTAATGCCTCGTCTCTTGCTGCAATTTCCACTGCCGGCAATTGCCGCTTGCCTGGTAATGATTTTGGATCTCGCTTTGCGGATTCCTGTGACCAACGACGCGGCGAAAGAGGTTAACCGGGTGCGCGATGTTCTGGCTTTGACGAATCCAGATGATTCTGTTTTCGATTGCAAAGGCGAGACCGTCTTTCGCAAGCGCAGCGTGCGTTACGTGCTTGAAACGTTCACGGTTGAGCGCATCGAACGCGGAGAAATTGCTGACGAGCTTGAAGAGCAGTCTCCGGAAGCTCGCGCAAGGGTCGCAGTGATCAGCGATGAAATGCCAGAGAATGGCGAGAAATTTTTTGAAGCCAACTATCTTACGGTGGGTCACGGCGTTATGGTTGCAGGCTCCAGACTGAACGCTGCCTCAACCGCCGACGGGACTGTTCGTTTCCACATTGCCATTCCGGATCGCTACGAAATCATTACGCCGGATCGTCCTGCGCCTGGACTTCTGGATGGCGCTCCTGCCGAGGGCGGCCGGCTCCTTGCAATGGGCGAACATAGCTTTGTCCCAGCCGAACCCGGTCCTCCTCTTGCCGTCCTGTGGGCCCAAGCCGTAGACCGCCACTTCACCAACTTTCTCAACGCACCGCAGCTGCGTATCTCGTACCGGGAAGTGCCGATTACAAAAACGGGGTGTCGGACAGTTGACATCATCGACCCGACGAAGAAACGGGTCGGGGATTTCCTCGGCATTTTTCACCATTGAGACCTCTCTCCGCACTAACGTGTCGAATTCCTGGCATACCGGGTTAGTTTACTGTATCGATTAAGACCACACAGAATCAAAACCACATGAGTTAAAGTTAGACTACGCCTTACAAGTAAGACTACGCCCTACAAATAATTAAGGTTTTTCTCAACCCTCATATCTCTTAGAAGAAAGGCCATGTCTCTGAACGCCCCGTTTTTTACTGCCCAGTCGAGGCTAATGGTCATAGCGCCACATCCTGACGATGAGTCCCTTGCCTGCGGCATTGTGGTCCAGCGCGCCGTCCGCGCCGGCGCAAGGGTTCGCGTCATTTATGCCACCGACGGAGATAATAATCCGTGGCCGCAGCGAGCAATCGAACGAAAATGGTGTCTGACTGAGTTTGATCGTGCACGCTGGGGACAGCTACGCCGGAAAGAAGCGCTGAACGCGCTTGAAGTTCTTGGAGTGCGCCGGTCCGATGCTCATTTCTTCGCGCTCCCCGATCAGGGCCTAACCGATCTGCTGCTGGCCGGCTGCCCTCGAACGCTCCAGCGGCTGACTCATTGCATCGCAGAGTGGGCCCCTACCGACCTCATCGTACCAGACATAAGCGACATTCATCCCGACCACAATGCGTTGGCTCTGATGCTTCGGTTGGTTTTGGAAAACCTTTCCCCGGATGCGCGCCCTTCATCCAGCTGGGGTTTTGTCGTTCATGGAAAGTCTGAAGACTTCATGTCGCGCGCGACGGCCCTGCGACAGACACCGGAAGAGGCGGCAGTAAAGATCGCCGCCATTATGTGTCACAATACCCAGTTAAAATTGTCCTGTGGACGTTTTATGGCATATGCGGCGCGCCCAGAACATTGCTTGCCGCTGGAGGTAGAGAGCTGCCAACCCGCATCAGGTTGTCTGCGGAATGCGTGGCGCGATTCAGGCAATTTCGTCATTACCGTTCCCGTCGCGCGACGACGATTCTTGCCCGGTCGTGCCAACTTATTGTTTTTCGGACGAGACCCGGCGGGCCGACAACTATGTGCGCGTATTCCCGTAGAGAATAGCTGCGATACCTCGGAAATGTTCGACTGCGCAACCGGCGCGTCGATTTGCCGCGTTCAGACTGACGGGAATCTTCTTAGCGGATTGAGCATTGCCATCCCAAGAAGCGTTTTGTCGTCTGATGGTGCCCTTTACCTCAAGTTGGAGCGGCGTCGCATCTTCTTCGACGAAGCCGGCTGGATCGAACTCGCCGCACAGATGGAAGCGGTCCCGGCTGCATCGGACGACATCCATGGCGAACTGCTGGTGGCAGCAGGCTGAATCCCGATTAAGGGGCAGTTTGCGGCCGGATTACCGTTGCTTCAAAAGACATCGGATTGGATCCAGAAGGGGATTACGCTGCAGTCATCCCAAAGTGGATCGCAGCACTGATAAACCGCGAATCGATTTTTTTGAATGGGAACGGCGATACCAGCCGCGACTTCGTTTTTGTCCCAGACGCGGTCCAGGCGAATTTGCTCGCCGCCACGGCTGCTAAACCCGAAGCAGTCAATCAGGTTTATAATGTTGCGTTGAATAAAAGGACAACTCTGATCGAGCTATTTTCCATCTTAAAGGAGCTGTTGCTCCAGAGTGGACATGATGTGAGAGCTTGTGAGCCCTTATACCGGGAGTTTCAACGCGGGGACGTTTGGCATTCCCAAGCAGACATCACAAAAATCTCGGAATTGCTCGGTTTTTCACCAGTATATGGTGTCCGCGAAGGGCTCGCTAAAACACTACGTTGGTACATAGAAACAGCTGGGCGAACGTCGCGGTCTTTTAGTAGGATCGCGCACAGAATCGCCGCGCATGAATAGAGTTCCGCGATTCCGCATATGTTTTGACACAAGGGAATAGTGACTACACTGGCGTTCCTTGCAGCCTGTTTCCCCTTGATAATCGGTGCGATACCGAGATGCCGGGGGATAGGTGTAAGATTTGGGCCGGGAAAACGGCAGAACGAATTGCCTTTCTCATCGGTTCCGCGTTGATCGCGGGCCGTGTGAAGAACTTGAACGCTTTATCGATTCGATGATCGAACGAAAACGCCGCGGCGAAAAGATTCACACCAGGGAAGCGATCCTCAATTACGAACGCAGTCTTCTCCGGGGCAAGCACGTCGAGTGGACGTGCATGGCTGGCTACAAATTATTCTTCGTCTCCGCGCAGGGGAAATTCTTGATCTGCAGCATGGTGCATACAGACAAGCACATCATGGATGTCACGCTGGATGACCTTTACGCAAACTACCGCAAGAAATCGTGCCAGAAAGGTTGGGGTGTTTATTGCGCAGTGAGTGCTTCGCTGCTTGTGGAAAAACCCGCTCAGGTTCTCGGCAGGGAAATTGTTGCGCGTGCTAAACGCATTCCATCCATGTTTCGTGGTTCCTTAGCTACGGTTACCGACAACACGGCGCACAGCGCTGCTATCGCAAATCCAGATGGAACGCACGAGGTGAACGGCAGCGCTAAAGGCGGCCCATCCGCAGATGACGGCGTAACTTTGCGGAAAGGCGTGTAGCAAAAAGCCACACGCCAGGATCCAGACGTAAACGTTTCTTCTAGCTGCGATCAGTCGGAAAGCACGGTCGAACGGCGCGACGTCATCCAGCAGGCGGCCTTTCGCCATCTTCGTCCGGCGTCTCGCAAAGTGATCCAATACGTGCGATCCGATGAGCAATGTGAAAAAATAAAACACGTTTGGAAACAGGCCGCTTCGCCACAATTGAAAAGCGATGGCCGTACACCACGAATACTCGATCAAATCATCGAGATGATGTTCCCATTTCCCAAGGTCCGTTGTTTCGATTTTGACGCGCGACTGCTTTCCGTCCAGTCCATCAACGATACCAAATATGAGAGCAGCGAGGATTCCGAGCCCCACGCGGCCAAGCGCGAATGCCGCGGTCGCGCTGCATCCGATGACGAAACCTCCAATCGTAATTTGGTTTGGCGTGATTCGGGTTTTGCAAAGAAGCGAGATGATTGCCGTTTCGATCGGTGCGTGAATGTAAGCGGGCAAGTCGAGTGTTCCATTTTGCGCGGAGTCGAGAATGACATGCTCAGCTAGGCGCCGGTCGTGCTCCGGCGCCACCGGAAAGCAGACTGGGCGCACGCGGCGACGCATGGCGACGATGTAATCATCTACCCTCGCCGCGTCCACGATGTCGATCCTGGCGTGGTCGATTTTCTTGGTGAGTTCGTTGAGAAACGGCGCCGTGGGTGAAAAAGCAAAAAGAAAATCCCTCGTGATCAAGGCAGGCCCGCATGGATTTCGAATTAGATTTCGCGCAAATTCTGGCGGGTTTGAATCGACAAGCGCGGCAGACGAATCTTTTGCACAGAGAGCGGCAAGCAAGCGCGCGTCACAATAAACATTTGCCGGTACTATCAGCAAGCGTTCCGCCGCGGTTTGTTCTAAAAGCGGCTCGACGGTAATAGGTTTGATTGTAATCGAAACAAGCTCGGCGCTTATTTGTTCACGCGCCCATGAGCGTTTCCGTAACTCCGCTCCAATGATTTCCGGCGTCGTCGAAAGAGCAGTCGCGCGACGAAATCCAAGTCGCTGCAAAATGCGGAGCAAACGTTCTAGTGAGTTGACACCGCACAATTCAATCAACGCCTCGGGTGCATCCGCGATCAAAATGGGCAGGATGTTCTTCATCGCACACGCGATTTCAGTGACGTCGCACGAGAGGCTCGGGCCCGCAATTGTCGAAAGTAACGCTACTCAGAAAATCGAGCTCGACTTCCCGCGCGGGTGGCTGGCAATTATGCAGCCGTCTTTCATTTCGTGGATCCAATCGCAGGCTTCGGCGATGGCCGGATTGTGCGTGGCTAAGAGCAGCGCTTTGCGGCCTTGTTGCACAAGATTTTTTAGCAGTTCAAAGGCCCGCTCCGAATTGGCCGTGTCGAGATTGCCGGTGGGTTCGTCCGCAAGGATGATTTTCGGATCGTTGGCGAGGGCGCGCGCGATGGCTACACGTTGTTGTTCGCCACCGGAAAGATGACGGCTGGGCCTGCGCAGCTTATCGCCCAGGCCAACCGCTTCCAGGAGACCGGCAGCGCGTTCACGCATTTCGCCGTCGGTAAGGTGCCGCAGTTTGCGCATCGGGATCATCACGTTCTCCTCCGCGGTAAAATCCTCCATTAAAAAATGGAATTGAAAAATGAAGCCGATGAACTTGTTCCGCCTATGCGCCAGCTCATCGTCGTTGAGCTGCAGTACCGGCTCGGACTCGATCGAGACGCGACCGGCATTGGGCACATCGAGCAGACCCAAAACATATAGCAACGAACTCTTGCCGCAGCCGGACGGGCCCACCACCGCGTGGATACTTCCGGTCTCGATCTCGAGAGATACGCCGCGCAGCGCATGCACGCGTTCCTCTTCATCGCCCAGATAACGCTCGATCCCGTCGCAACTAAGGCAGGTTTCGCCGTTCATCTGGAACCTCGAATTGTAACAACCGGTGGCAGCTCAGCGGCGCGGCGCGCGGGCACGTAACTC
>DATFXC010000265.1:0-12027 GCA_035258625.1 Candidatus Udaeobacter sp.
AACGTCGGCGCTGGTGGCGGAGATGGTGTTCCCGACGCACTTGACGAAGGAGAAGGTGTGCTGCTCGGAGACGGCGACGGACTCGGCGTCGGGCTGGGAGTCGGCGAAGGGATAATATTTTCCCAGCGATGCAAGGGCACGCTCGCGCCGCCGATCTCTTTTACCAGCGTTTCGCAACGCGCCTGAATTTTTTCCAAATCAGGCGGGCCAAATGGCTTGTCAGCCGTTCCAGGGAAAATGAGGTAAGTCACCTTCAGATCGCTCACGGGACGGTTGTATGCGGTCGAAAGAGTGTTGAGTTCTTTTGCGATCCGCAGCGACGCCTCGCCGACTTTGTCATTCGGACCAACGTCTCCAACGATGACTGGGTAAATCGCGTCGGCGAAAACGACGACGGCGTAATCGCCCGGTTTTATCAGATCGGGGCCGCGGGTAAAGGTGCCCGGCACCACGATGAACGGATCCGTCGCGCCGATGAGGAAACTGAATTTCTTCAGCGTGCCAACCTCGGCCCGCAATTCGGCGATGGCGTTGCGCAGGTCCCGTTTCCGGGCGGGCGCGGTACTTGCCAGCGCGTACTCGTCCTCTGCGCGTTTCAATCGCTGTTCAGTCCCGGCGAGATAAGGATTGGGCGCGTCGGTTTTCTTTTGCCACCGATAACTGGTGGCCGGTTTGAAATTCGCCGGCGCACCGGTCCCAGCAGGTAGACGGTCGGAATCGGAGCCGTCGGCGTCCACATCCATATCCGCCTGAAACAGAAGTGCTTTCCGATGAGTTTGGGGATGTTGAAGGTGCAGAACCGTTTGGCAATCGAAAAAGTTATGCCGCGACAAAAGCAAATCGAGACGGCCGAGGTTTTCGCGCAGCATTTGGACTTTTGTGTCGTAAAGCTGCGCGAAGAGCGGCGAAACCGAATCGGCCGACAGCGTCGAGGCCAGACTCGGCAGCAGTTTTGGCAACTCGGCACTGACTTTCGCCAGTTCCTCGATCGTCTTGTTCGGCGAAGGCACGCGCGCCAGCAGCTTAAGATCGAGCACGTAACTGTCGGGCTGCGTGCGTTCCGTTGCGGCGTCGCCCCCCGGAATCGTCTCCACCGTCGAGTGAAGTGTGATTCCGTTGAACAGTTTTGCCGTCTCCAATTTCCCAGTGATCACCGGCGGCCGCGTCGCTATCGGTTCGGGCGTCGGCGTGCCGAATATTTCCAAAGGTGCGGCGCGTTGCAGTCGCTCGAGCGAGATCCAGCGATAGACAATCGCGGCGAAAATCGCGGTGAACAAGACCAACACCAGCCGCCGCCATGTTCGAAGGCGAATTTTTCCCACGCGACTACTTTCTTACCCAGGCGATGATGGCTGCGATAATTCCGATCACACTTAGGACTGACATCATGCCCGCGGGCATGACTTTGCCGGTGCGAAGGAACTTGGGAACGAACTGCGCAGCCAACAAAAGCGAGATGATCAGCGCGGTCGCTAACCCAGCCGTGCGATGTTCAGGCAAAAGAAATGCCGCTACGAGCAGCAAGACTCCCGTGATCGAGCCGGCAATGATTGACGCCACGCTGCCTGCCTTGACGTAACCGACAATACCGCCGGCGATCGTCAGCAGACCAAAAACAATGAAATAAATCTTCGCCGCTTCCATTTTGGAACGCGCCAGGATTCGTAAGCCAACTGAGCGCCACTGTCCAGCATTGCTGTACCCGCGCGCGTTGATCCGATCTAGTCGTCGCAGTGCATAAGTGGGATCACCGATACGCGCTACAGAGCGCGCACGCTGGCGTCATTGTAAAATTCGATCTGCCGGCCGCCAAGGCGGCGTATGACGCGCCAGCCACGGCTTTTTGCAAACTGACGGACTTCGTCCTCTGACATTTCACGAAGAACTCGCAGCTCCGCAGGTTGGGTGACGACATACTCAGAGCTCGTTGAGAGTCGATCCCCGATCTTAGCTGCGAGGGCTGGTAGATCGTTGTGCATACGTTGCGGCTCTAGCGATTAACCATGCGGCCCGGGTGCGCAACGTTTCTCTTCGTAGGCAGCAGCGGCGGGGGCTTGAGTTTACGATTCAGCCGAGGGCCCAGCGCGTGAACAGCTTTACGTCCGGGCGAAGGGCCACGTACAGTTGGTTTCTCCATGTTGACCTTGCTCGTTCTAGAGGCGCTCGCCGCGGCGAGCGCCACGTTCTAATAGCTTCAACGCTTGGCAGAAGGGTCGCCACAACAATTTTCGCCTCACTGGCGCGGTGGTTTTCGTTGGCTAAATTTTGCAGATGGTTTCGGAGACGATTGAGTTACGCGGTCACATCATTGATTCGCTGATATTACCGAAAGTGCTCGATCAAATTTTGACTCACGGTGCAAATTTCAAGATCGGCGAGATCAAGATCGGCCAAAAGCGTGCGGACCAAAGCTTTGCCCGCATCGAGGTATCGGCCGAGACAAGCGATGCGCTCGATGATTTGATTCTGCGACTGCGACAGCACGGCGCCGAAGTGGCCGAACGCGCAGACGCGCAGCTCGCTCCAGCCCCAGCGGACGGCGTTTTCCCGCCCGAGTTCTACGTAATGACGAATCAGCAAACCTTCGTCCGCGTTGACGGCAAAGAGATCGAAGTGCGGCCTACCATGATGGACACCGCGATCGCAGTAGACCGAAAAAGCCGCGCCGCGCGGGCAGTCAAATTTTTCGACGTTCGCAAAGGCGACGAGATCGTGGTTGGTCACCAGGGTGTGCGCGTGGTTCCGGTGCAGCGCGCGACGTCGCGCACGGATGTTTTTCAGTTCATCAACACGATTATCGATGCTGATGAACCGAAATCGGCAGTCATTCGCGAATTGGCCGAGGAACTGCGACGCGCGCACAAGGCGAAAGGCAAAATCGCCGTTGTTGCCGGCCCGGCGATCGTGCGGACCGGCGCCGGCCAGCATTTGGTGCGGCTCATTGAAGCCGGGTACGTTGATCGACTTTTCGCAGGAAATCCATTTGCCGGTTATGACGTGGAACGGGCGTTGTTCGGCACCTCTTTGGGCATCAGCCTCGACCTGGCGTTCGCGCGCGGCGGACGTGAAAACCTAATGCGCGCGATCAATGCCATTCGCGAAGCCGGCGGCATCGCAGCAGCTGTTGAGAAAAATGTCCTGACAACGGGGATCATCCACGCGTGCGTCCATCACGATGTCGATATCGTCCTCACTGGCTCGATTCGCGACGAGGGACTGATTCCCGGCGCAACGACAGACGCCATCGAGGGCCAAAGAGTGTTGCGCGAAAAACTTGCCGACGTGACGCACGCCTTGCTGTTGGCGACTATTCGGCATTCGCTCGCGGTGGCGAGCATGCTTGCGCCGACTGTGAAAATCGTGTGCGTCGACATCGATGCCTCCGCAGTGGAGCGAGTAGTGGAACAACAGCCGTTACAATCCATCGGTCTGGTCACGGACGTGGAACCGTTTCTTCGGGAACTCGCCGATTGCCTCAGCCAGTCCAACGTCGGCGAGTAGGGGTCGATTCTATGCGCGAGCTGCTTCTTTGTCCGCCGGACTACTACGGCATCGAGTACGAGATCAATCCCTGGATGAGCATCGCCCATGGCGCTGAAGCGGAGATCGCCCAAAAACAATGGCAACAATTGCATGCGACGCTTTCGAAATTGGATTGCAAGGTTCATCTGATCGCGCCGCAGCCGCGATTGCCCGATATGGTTTTCACCGCCAATGCCGGGCTAACTGTCGGTCGCAAATTCATCCCGAGTAATTTCCGCCACAAAGAACGCGCCGGGGAACAGCCATTCTTTGCCAAGTGGATGGAGCAACACGGGCACCAAGTGCATTGGCTGCCGGAAAACCTTTATTTCGAGGGTGAAGGCGACGCGCTCTTTGGCGGCGACGTGCTTTTTTGCGGCTATAAATTTCGCTCCGACATTCAATCGCATCGCAGGCTGGCAGAAATGCTGGGTTGTCTTGCTATCTCAGTGGAGCTAGTTGATCCGCGCTTTTATCACCTCGACACCTGCTTTTGCCCGCTACCGGATGGCGGCGCGTTCTGGTTCCAAGATGCCTTCGACGACTACGGGCAGCGCGCGATCCGGGAGCACGTGACCGATTTGATCGATGTCGCGCCCGAAGAGGCGATGCACTTTTCATGTAACGCCGTGGTGATCGAGCGCGATATCGTTTTGCCCGAAGGCGCGCCGCAGCTGGTGAAGAAATTACAAGAGCGCGGCTATCGCTGCCATGAATTGCCGATGAGCGAATTCATCAAAGCCGGCGGCGCCTGCAAATGTCTAACGATGTTCATGCCGCAGCGGTAAACGCTGAATGATGGAGTGATAATTTCCAGCAGTCCAATACTCCACTAATCCATTACTCCGAAAGTTTCCGCTTAGCTCGCAAGGCCTGTTCGACTTTGCCAAGGGGCAAGCAATTCACCACGTCCTGTTTGGTGAGCCAGCCTTTGCGCGCGATACCGATTCCGAACCACAGATCTTGAAGGCGTTCGGCGCGATGGGCGTCTGGATTGATCGCACATTTAACGCCTTTTTGTTTAGCCAGTGGCCACCAGCGCCAGTCGAGATCGAGCCGCTTTGGCGCGGCGTTAAGTTCGATCCAAGTGCCGGTTCGCACTGCTGCCTCGAGCACCGCCGGGATGTCAATCTTGTACGGGTCGCGTTTGAGGAGCAAGCGGCCGGTGGGATGCGCCAGCATGGTGACGAAGGGATTTTCCATCGCGCGGATCACGCGTTGGGTCATTTCCGATTCGCTCAAATTGAAAACCGAGTGAACTGACGCCACGACGTAGTCGAGTTGCGACAGCACTTCATCGGGAAAATCGAGGGAGCCATCGCGCAAAATGTCGCATTCGACTCCAGCAAACAGCCGAAATGCGTCGAACTTCTTATTCAGCTTCCGAATCGAGGCTACCTGCGCGAGCAACTTTTCCGCAGCGATCCCGTGGCCTTGAACCGAGCTGTGGCTGTGATCGGCGATCCCGAGATAGTCGAGGCCGAGTTCCTGCGCGGCTTCGGCCATTTCTTCGAGTGAGTTGTGCCCGTCGCTTGCGAGCGTGTGGCAATGAAACGTGCCGCGCAGATTTTCCTTTTCGATCAATTTCGGCAGCGAATGTTGTTCGGCCGCTTCGAATTCGCCGCAGTTTTCCCGCAACTCGGGTGGAATGAACTCGAGATCGACCGCGCGATACAAGTCGGCTTCATCGCGCACGTTCGGAATTTTTTGGGCTGGTTTTTTCGTTTTGGCCTCATGATCGGTGGACAACGGCGCAAGCCGGTATTCGTTGAGCGTCCAGCCGCGCTGCAATGCGCGGCTGCGAATCTCGATATTGTGTTCTTTGTTCCCGGTGAAATAAGCGAGCGCGAACGGGTATTCCGCGGTGCTGACCACTCGCAGATCGCACTGCACTCCGGAGCGCAGCCGCACACTCGATTTGGTGGGCCCTTGCGCGATGACGGATTCGACCAGGGGATGGGAAACGAAAAATCTCGTAATCGCTTCCTGTTCATTTGTCGCCACCAGCAAATCGAGATCGTGCACGATTTCTTTTCGCCGCCGATAACTTCCAGCAATGCCAACCTGCAACGCAGCTTCGTGCGCCGCCAAATCTGCGCGTAACGCTTCCGCCTCAGCTGCGACCTGACCGAACTGAAATGAACCTACGTGCGCAGCGCGTCTCGCGATCGCTTCACAAAGTTTTTGCTGCGTTGTTTCGCCAAAACCAGACAATTCAGCAATGCGGCCCTGTTCGCACGCCTTCTGTAACTGGTCCATTGAGCTGATGCCGAGTTTGTCATGGAGCACCTTGATCTTTTTCGCGCCCAGCCCAGGCAAGGAAAACAATTCAAGAATCCCCGGCGGAAATTCCGCGCTCAATTCCTGGAAATACTTAAGCGAGCCAGTTTCGGCCAGCTCCTTAATTTTTAGCGCGATACTTTTCCCGATTCCGGGAATTTTCGCCACAGCTCCTTCGTCGTGAAAGTCGGACACATTTGCCCCGAATGTTTCGATAGCGCGCGCTGCGTTTGTGTAGGCGCGGATCTTGAACGGATTTTCGCCCTTCAACTCCAGCAGCGTAGCGATCTGCTCCAAAACGCCGGCGATTTCCTCCTTGGTCATCAACAAAACCGTTAACCTGAATTGCGCCGCCGTCGACGCCGCTGTTGCGGCGGCGCTGGCTGCCTGCACACCAACGGCACGCAAAGCACCGTGGAGGCTAAATCGCGTGTCTTACAGCGCCCTAATGTTCGTGCACTGCCCGACCAGGCTCCACCCGGCCGGTAGATTCGGGTGGTCTGCCTCCAGAGCAGCCGTTTGTCCTGACAACCTGACGCCGGCTGCAACACCAGCCAGTCCCAAGACGATGTAAACAAAGGCAGAAGCGATTATATGAAAAGCGTGTCGCATTCCGTCTCTAGGAAGGGCCGCCAATTGTAGTTGAACACTTCACTGCACAACTCGAAAGAACGGAACCACCATCATGTCTGATCCGGCGCGTTTGCTTCGTCACATCCGCCCGCGGCGCTGATAGAATTTGTAGCGGTCGCTAATCGACTCGACGTATCTACGCGTTGCGGGGAAATCGATGTTTTGAAGAAACTGGCGTTCCGGTATCGCGGCAACGCTGTTTCCGCCGCTCCAACGCTGGGCGCGACTGGCGCCGGCGTTGTACTCCGCCAAAGCAAAAGGAATGGGATCGGACTGATGCTCCCAGTGTTCCATTGCGCGATGCAAATACCAGGTGCCCGCCTCCAGATTCGTCTTTGGCTCGAAAAGTTGGTCCGGGCGGAAACCAGCGATCTTACGTTCGCGCGCCCATTCGTTGGCCGCTCGTTCGCTCACCTGCATCAGTCCGCGCTCTCCATGGCTGCCATGCTTTTTTGGATCGAACCGGCTCTCACGCCAGACGACGGCCTTCACCAGCATCGGATCGAGATGATGTTCCAACGCAACGCTGCGAATGAGCCGGTCATAGTGATGAAATCGGGCCGGGCTCATCCATTCATAGAATGTGTAAAGCGGGTCCCCAGATTTCACTGCGACATAAGCAAACGCCGTTGCCATTGCCAGCAATGCGCACAGAACCAGTTTGAAGAGGAATTGTATCATTCAACTCGTGCTACAATAACCGATTAAAATTACCAGCACGAGCACGAGCATGAATGATGAGCATGAGATGCGCTACGTTCGCGTCATCGTTGATCGGGCGATCCATCGAGAGCTCGATTATTCAGTGCCGGAAGCTTTAGCCGAGCGGGTCGGCGTCGGTTCGCGTGTGCGGGTGCCGTTTCGCGAAAGATCGGCTCTGGCGACGGTCGTCGCCATCCCCGAGCGAAGCGACGCGAAAGGCATTCGGCCAATCGAAGCGATCGTCGGCGAAGCGCCGATTTTAACCGAGCCATTGCTCGAACTGGCGCGGTGGATCGGCACCTACTATTGCTGCCCGATCGAAACCGTGATGCGCAGTATGCTTCCCCAAGTGATCCGGCGCGCGGAAGTCGGCTGGAAAAAACAGCTGTTCGTGCAACCCGTGCGCAACATCGACGAAGCTGAATTTGAAAAACTGCGAAGACGCGCGCCACGGCAGGCGGAGCTGTTGGAAGCAGTCGCCAAGCTGCAAAAGCCGGTTCGGGCGACGGAGCTTCTGCGGCAAACGTCATTCGATAACCAGACGTTGCGCGCGCTGGTAAAACGTGGCCTTGCTGAGTTGCGCGAGGAAGCTGTGGTGCGCGATCCTCACGGCGACGAACAGTTCATCGCAACGTCGAACCTCGTTCTGAACGAGGAGCAAACGCGCGCACTCAAGGAAATCGTGCAAGCGCTAGACGCGCCTGAGAACGCGCGCCCGATTTTGCTACACGGCGTAACCGGTTCCGGGAAAACGGAAATTTATTTGCAGGCGATCCGGGCGGCGCTTGATCGCGCACGCACAGCAATTGTTTTGGTTCCCGAGATCTCGCTTACGCCGCAAACGGTCGAACGGTTCAAAGGCCGGTTTGCTGAAGCGCAGGACGCCGTCGCGGTTTTGCACAGTCATTTGTCGGAAGGGGAACGCCATGACGAATGGCACAAAATTCATTCCGGCCGCGCCCGAATCGTGATCGGCGCGCGCAGCGCGGTGTTCGCACCGCTCAAGAATCTCGGGCTCATCGTCGTCGATGAAGAATACGAGACGACATACAAGCAGGAGGAAGCGCCACGGTATCACGCGCGCGACGTCGCGGTGGTGCGCGCTAAGATTGAAAAATGCGTCGTCGTGTTAGGCAGTGCCACGCCATCGCTGGAGAGTTATCACAACGCGACGATCGGAAAGTACCGGCTCATGACGCTGACACAGCGCGTGGACCAAAAACAGATGCCGCTCATGCGGGTTGTCGATCTGCGCCAGGAGCGACGGAAGGAAAAGAAAGCCGCGATTCTGTCCGAGAAATTGTCGCAAGCGATTGCCGATCGATTGGAGAAACGCGAGCAAACGATTTTGTTTTTGAACCGGCGAGGTTTTTCCACTTCTCTGCTGTGCAGCAATTGCGGCGAGGCGCGCAACTGTCCGAATTGCAGTGTCGCGCTCACGTTTCATCAGCATTTCCCCCAAGGTGGATTGGCTTCTCAGAAGACGATGTCCGGCCGATTGAGTTGTCATCTGTGCGGGCACACCGCCGCTGTCCCCAAGAAATGTCCGGCCTGCGGACAAGACGCGCTGATTTATTACGGCTTCGGTACCGAAAAAGTGGAATCAACAGTCGCCCAAATTTTCCCTAAAGCAGTGGTGCGCCGCATGGACGCCGATTCCATGACCCGCAAGGAAGCGTATCGCGAAACGCTACAAAACTTTCGAACCGGCAAGATCGACATTCTCGTAGGCACACAAATGATCGCCAAAGGCCTGCATTTCCCAAACGTCACGCTCGTCGGAATCATCAATGCCGATCTTGCGTTGCATCTGCCCGATTTCCGCGCGGGCGAACGCACGTTCCAACTTCTCACACAGGTGGCCGGACGGGCTGGCCGCGGCGAGACACCCGGCGAAGTTTTCGTGCAAACTTACACGCCGTTCAGTCCCTCGATTCAATTTGCGCGCCACCATGATTTCGCCGGCTACTTCCAGCAGGAGCTCGAGTTCCGTGAACGGTGCGATTTCCCGCCAGTTAAACACGCGATCCTGATCACCGTGCGTTCTGCTCACGAAGGCCGCGCCAAACTTTCGGCCGAAACCTTGAAGCGTCGCTTAAGCGAAGCGCTGGCCGAAGAATTCATTTTGGGCGATGCAACGCCGGCGCCACTGGAAAAATTACAAGGCCAATTCCGCTTTCACATTTTGATCCGCGGCGAAGCCATCATGCGCCTGAGCCGTCTTGGGCGTGAGACCATCGACAAACTGCCATTCCCCGAAGACGTCACTGTCACCGTTGACGTCGATCCTTATCAGTTGCTGTGATGCCGGGGAGCGCACGCGTCTCGTGTGCTGGCGATCGCATCTTCGCGATCGCGAACTTTTGTTCGCATTGTTGACCTCTCGGCTTCACCCGATTATCACAGTCGCCGAAACAAATCGCCATTTCCCTCGAACACGATTCACGACGTCGCCCTTCGATGCTCATGATACAAATGCACCTCGTCGTGACTCACAATTTCGATCTTCGTAATATCTCCTCTTTTTGTGTGTAGGCGATCTGCAGTGATCGTCGAATCGTAATTGAGGCGCAAGACGTGGCAACGTACACGACAGCAAGGCCGCACGGAAGTGACAGCAAACGTCTAAAGGATTTCATCTCCCCAACGTGGGCAGCGGCAATATGCGTCCGTACTCGGATGTTTTACCGCGCATTTCGAAGTGTTGGTACGCCTTGAGAGCGACTTCGCTAATTGCGCGTTCGGCGGCTCGTTCGTCGCGGTCATAAGTGGTCATTATGCTGATCGCAAACGGCCGATTTGGCGCAAAGACGATACCTGAATCGGTTCGCACCGCCTCCAATTCTCCGGGCTTATTCGCTACTTGAACGCTCTCCGGCAGCAGCCGTGGGATGTAGCTCTGCTTCAATGTGGAAAGCTGTTTGATGAGGGCCGTGGTCGTTTCCTTCTTTAGCACCTTCTCTTTGTAAATCGCTTCCAACAGCCGGACCATTTCCTCCGGTGTCGCGACGTTTTCGTCACCGCGTTGAGCCGCACCGATGTCGATCATTTTCCGGCGCAGCATTGTTTTCGATAGCCCAAGGCCGCGGAGCATCGCATTTACGTTGTCTTTCCCGACGCGGTCGATGAGAATGTTCGCAGCGGCGTTGTCGCTCACAGCAACCATGAACTGCGCCAGATCGCGATTGGTGATATGCGTCACACCCGCAGTGAGACCGGCCATGATTCGGCTGTCTTCGACCAGGTCTTTCGGTTCGAACGTGTATGTGTCGTCCAATCTCGCTTTCCCTTTCGCGCCCGAGCGCGCCTCCTGATCCTGACGATACAACTCTAGGAGGACCGCGATTTTGATTGAGCTCGCAGTTGGAAAAACGCGATCACCGTTAAGCGAAAAAATCCGGCCATCGGTCAGATCGAGAATGGCGATACCCATGACGCCATCAAACCTGTCGGCGATGTCGCGGACGCCAGTCCCGAGCTTTTTCCAAAGCAAATCGCTGCCGGTATCGCGAGGAATTGGCTCGGATTTCTGCTGTGCAAAAGAATTCGCCGCAAATGCGAGCGCAATTCCGAAGGCGGCAAGTCTCACGGCACAATCGCGAATACCCGCGCCGGAAAACCGGATCCGCCTTTCGGTTTGGGGAAACTGACCACGACCAGGGCTCCGGCTTCAGGGACTTTGTCAAGATTCGTGAGCAGCTCGATTTGATAATGGTTCGTGCTCAGGATGTAAGTCTCCAGTGAGTAATCTTCCTTACTCGTGGCGAGACCGGGATCGGTATCGGTGGTTTCGTGGCCTGACGCAGTGATTTTGCGATCCTCGTAGAGATATTTCAGCGCGGGCAAACTCCAGCCGGGATAATGCGCAACGTCGTTTGCATCTTTGTTTTCTATTTTTGCAGCGTCAGGCCACCGCTTCGACCAGTCAGTGCGCATCGCCACAAAGGCGCCGAAGGGAACTTGGCCATGATCTTTCTCCCACTTTTTCACCCGGTCGAGGGAGAGCGTGTAATCAGGATTTTTTGCCGCTTCCTCGTGCACGTCGATAACGACCAGCGGCAGGATCATTTCTTTCGGGTCGATTTGATCAACAGTGCGGAGGCCTTTGATGAAATGCGCCGGCGGATCGACGTGCGTGCCCCATTGGCCGACATGCGTGAAGAGTTCCGAGAAAAAACCGGAGCCCGTCGTGTCCGGACGCTTGTCATACCAGTAAATTGTTTTACGCGTTTCATCCGGAAAACCAGGCCAGCGCGGAATTCCGGGCGCAAACTCGTGCGTTAGATCGACGTATTTCTTCGACGCAAGCACCTTCTGGATTCGCCAAAGTTGTAAGGCGTCTGTGTCAGACGCCGGTTTGTTGGGCGCAGCATCCGCCGCGGCGGATGCCCTACAGAGCAAACCAAGGAAAACCGAAATCAGTACAGCGTGTAAAATTTTGTGCATGCGGACTCTGTTAAAGAATCTTCGGGCAATTTTGCTAATAACTTTGAATAACCTCGGATAACTGCGGTGTGTTCTCGAAAACGCACATTTGTCGCTGTAGCGTGCAGATATTATCAACATCTCTTTTGTATCCGAATTTGCGAGGGAACGGCCAGAACAGATTCGCGTTATTCACTCAGCTTAGAAGAAGAAATTTTCAAAAAAGAAATTTCCAATCATCTTCTTGCTGTGTGAAAAACTCTCTCGGCAACAGATGAAACCGGTTGGTGTTCTCGATCCAAATCTTCCCAAGCGAAGGGCGCGCGGTGTTTGTGCATTGGCCGTTATGACCAAAGCGCCACAAGCCGGCCGAGTGAAAACGCGATTGGTCCCGCCATTAACGCCAGAGGAAGCTGCGGAACTGAATAAATGTTTCCTGCGCGACAGAGCGTCTGCGATTTCGAG
>DATFXC010000266.1:0-9079 GCA_035258625.1 Candidatus Udaeobacter sp.
GATTTCAATAGTAAAGCCATCACGATTTTCGACGAGTCATTTCTCGCCTGAATAAATTCAGGTTCGTCCACTCGTTTAATAAGACTGGCGGTCGCCCCGTTTTATTCCCTCGCTCGAAAAGACTCTGTCGAATTGGCATTTCACAGCCAAACAACGTCGAGCGGTCGTAAAACCGCGAATGCTTGCGATACAAACGCAAGCGAAATGAGTATAAACACTACTGTCCGCTTCATTATCCTTGCCAAGAATACGTTTCCGGAAGTTCCAATGTCTTTGATAAATTAATTTCCTCTGCGATTAAATTTTCAGCGCGAATTTTTGTTTTGTCTGCCGATTCAAACCGCGCCCATTCGGCTTTAATCGCTTCGCCAACTCCAACGGGTAATCGCGTATCTAAATTGTAAACGATAAAAGTTTTCACAACTCAAGTTTCCTTTCATTGTCTTAAGACTCACCTCGTCCCGATTTATTCCATTCCCTTGAATAAAAGGACTCCGTGCTCATGTGGGCTCGTTCGCAGATATGGGGGCGACACAATGCAGGATCGCTTTGCGGGAATATAAATCCGCCAAATTGGTTGAATCAGTGAAGAACAATCGTCGGGTTGCAGTTCGCGTATCGTGATCTGGATGCCGTCCGCTCAGTTGTACTTCCATGACCGCGATGGGCACGCGCTGGAGTTCATTACACTCTTGGACGAATCACCGGAGCCGGAGTTTGTCAGATCGCTCACGGAATGGAAAAGGCGCAGCCACGTTGGGTCATCCTGTCCATCCAGGACAAATGTTTTGCTTCAACTTTTTGGTAACCACTCCACTCCGGTCAGCTCCGTTGATAGTTGTTTCGGCGGGGGCGCCGCTGCAACGGACCCGAAGCGACGGCCAGGCTTTCAAACCAGCACGCGCGGCGCGGCGCTCCCCAGAATTTGCGGCTGACACAGCCGCCTCTACAGTCTTAGTGCTGTGAAGCGCTGGTGGCCGATTGTCGTTATCGTCCTCGTTTTAGTTGTCGGGGGCGCTGCGGTGTACGTTGATTGGACTTGGAAACGAAAACTTCCGCCACGCGGAGGGCGTCCGTTTCTAACTCGGGTCGAGTTGCCTGTGCCGTCTTTTCAGCAAGGAAATGACAAATGGCGCGACGATCCGTTGGGCGGCGTTCCGGAGAACGGCACCCTCGGCGGCGAAGGTTGCGCCGTGGCGGCGGCGGCGATGGTGTTCAAGTTTTACGGGATCGACGTGGATCCGCAGCAGTTGAACTGGTTTCTAGCTGCGACTGGCGGATACACGGACCAAGGCTGGCTTTACTGGGACCGCGCCGCGTGGTTCGCACCTGACCGGGTGCGGCACGTTTATGAAGACCTGCCGTCGTATCAACTGATCGATTCGAACATTGCGCACGGAAATCCCGTAATCGTGCGCGTGCGTTTGGCCAGCGGCATCACGCATTTTGTCGTCATTGCAGGCAAAGATGGCTTCGATTACCTCGTGCGCGATCCCGGCGCGGGCTCGGCGAAAGGGCTTTATCCGTTACGCGAACTCGGCAGCGACATCGAGGCGCTGCGATTCTACCAGCCGATCGCAACCGCGAATTCGCAGCTCTCCACGCGGCGCTGACCGTTCAATCCGCAGAATTCGCGTTCAATCGGATGTTCCTGTTCGTTCGTGATGCGCAGAAAAAACGCCCCAGACGGTTTCTCGTCCGGGGCGCTATCTGGGTGTGCCGGTCGCTCACTCGCTCACGTTGAGGGGAAACATTTCGTACAAGTTGTTTTCGCCGTGTTGCTGGGTGAAGAACAGCCTCACTCGGTCTGTCCGAAATTCTCTCGTCCCGATCAACCCGCCGATCGTGCTGTCTCCTTCAGACATATGAATCCCTGTCGGTTCGTTGTCCTCTTCCCCTGCTACGCCTGCCAACCTGTCCTGCCCAAGCGCGACGAATCGGGCCACGACGTTGTTCTCCGGATGCTCCCTGTTCAGTTTGTAAGCCCAAACTGAATCGAGCGTACTGAGCTGATCGTGCAACGCATCGCCGCGATCTTCTGCTAGCAAAACCGTGTCTCTGTCATCGACGAATGTCACATTATCAAACGACGCGTGGTCGGCGTCTCCAAGGATAACGAGAGAGATGGTTCCAGTCTCGCGGTTTGCGTCGAGATCGACACGAAAGAGTCCGCCCCAGGCACCGCGCGCTGCCAGCACAGGGTCTGAGCCAGCGACAGCACTGGTGTCGCCTGTGATAGTGAAGACGAAGGTCCGAAAGTGTGTAGCAGGCTGAAACTGCCCGTTCTCCGGCCGTTTGAATGGTGTTGCTCCAGCAGCTTTCGCCAGAGCGTTGGCATTGAAGGGCGCGGTTCCATTGACCTCGGTGTCATGGACTGTAACCCAGCTGACCGGCCACGATGCGCCGATCGTATGGAGTAGGAGTTGATTCTCCGAACGCGTGTCGCCATTCGGGTGCCCAGCGTCCACAGGCACGAACACGAGCGGGTTGCCGTTTATCGACACCTGGAGTGCCTGCAGTTTGCCGTGGGTGAGATCGTTCGGATTTAAAGGAACGAAGCGGTAAACAAACGAGTTCGGATTCCTTCCTTGATTCATAACTGTGGTCCCGCCGACATCCTCCACGATCCAGACATTGCCCCAATCATCAGGATGGATTCCCTCGTAACCGCCACGGCCGAGGCTACCATACAGGGTGCGCAAGCCGGCGCCTCCTCCCGTGCTCGGTTCAAAATCGGCGCCCATCTCGATCACACCGCCGATAGCTCCGTCTTCCTGGGTAAAGAGCAGGGTGCGACTAAACGGATTCCAAGTTGAGCCATCGATGCTGTTGAATCCCGTAATACCATTTGAGTCACCCGGCGTCATAAGCGTGATTCGATGATCGGGATGCGCCACATCCAGGTTGATGCGTGTTACATAGGCCCGGTTAGTATTTCCGTTAGGCATCTCATGCCCCTGAAAAAGGAAATGCCGGCCATAATCATAATCTGGCGTCGGGCCGCCGGGATTGTGGTCCAGAATGAGATAAGTGTTTTCATCCGGCTCAGTGCGGCTGCCATCGCTGAGATTTCCGAATCGGGTGAATAAGCTCGAGGGGTTCTCGAGTAGGTCCATGCCTTCCACGACCAGGTCCGGATCAAATTCCGGTGAGAAGACATTGTCGGAGATCGCTTCAGGACTGGCTCCAGGCACACCGCTTACTCTTTTATTGAAAACCCTCACCTGGTCGGCGGCGACAGTTGATGCAGCTATTGTGGCGAGCGCAATAGTGGCAGCTACGAGTGAACAGGACTTGGCCTGCAGTGGATTTTTAAGACTTAGTTTCATGGTTTGGTTGGTGTTCGATTTAGTTTTGTTTCAATTTGCACGGCAATTGACCGCGCGCTTGAACACCTACACGTCAATTGTGACGAATTGGTTTAGAATGTGTAAAACCTGCGTGACTTCCATGTGACGGAGCCGTTACACGCGGCTTGCAAGCCAATCTCGAACGCGAATCCTGCGCGCTAAATGATTCCCGAGAGCGTCACTCAATCTCCGCGGACCAAACGGTTCCGGTGTACCTGCCTGTGCGGTACCTGACTTTGATCCGGTCGTCCTCGCGCAATTTCTCCCATTTTGCCTGATCGGCCGGGACTTGGAATGTGCGGCCGTCGTCGAGCATTCGCACTTTCACAACCCACTGTTCGTGCTTCAACGCGCGCGGATCGCGACTGGTGCCGCGCGCCTCTGGTTTCATCGCGTACCCATCAACTGTGATCTCATCATCCGCGATTGGACGAGGTTGCTCATCCGGACTAGGCGCCGATTGAGCGTTCGGCGTTTCTCCAGTTGGCAGCGCGGCGTCGATATGCTCCTTCGCTAGCACCACTGCTTCACCACTCTTCTTTTCGCAACCCGTGACGGCGATTATCAAAAACGCGGCAACGACACATGGTGGTACACTCGGTCGTAACATTTCCGTAACTTGATTTCTTCTTGTTAGTCCCAATTTGGCACGTAGCATGGGAATGTTCTCATACCTTGAAAAGGAGGGTGAATTGTGGGTGTGATGTTGCAAGCTTTTTATTGGGATTGTCCCCAGGCGGAAAATCGGGAACACCAATGGTGGAGTTTCATAAAATCCAAACTACCGGCGATCGCGCAGGCAGGTTTCACCGCATTGTGGCTCCCGCCTGCAAACAAGGCAGCCAGCTGGAAGTCGATGGGCTACGATCCATACGATTATTACGATCTCGGCGAGTTTGATCAGAAAGGCGGCGTCCCTACGTGGTTCGGTTCCAAAGCCGAGTTGCTCGATCTCATCGACTCTGCGCATGCGCAGGGATTGCAGGCGTATGCCGATCTCGTGTTCAATCACAACAGCGGCGCAGATGAGCAGGAATCAAATCCGCTCGATGGGCAATCGCGCTGGACGAAATTCACGCCGAAGAGCGCCAAATTTCCACGTGATTGGAAATGTTTTCATCCCACTCAATACGAGACTTGGGACGGCGCAACCTTCGGTGACATGCCGGACCTCTGTCATCGCGCGCCTTTCGTTTACACGGAGCTCATCAATTATGCGCGCTGGCTGCTGGAAGAAATCGGTTTTGACGGATTCCGCTATGATATGGTCAAGGGCTACGGCGGCTGGATGGTCCGCTCGATCCAGGAACTGCGCGCGCTGCGCGGCGGCACCAGTTTCAAGCCATACGCGGTCGGCGAATGCTGGGACAGCGAACGCACGATTGGCGATTGGCTCGATGAAGCCAACGCATGGTCGGACAATCCGGTAGGCGCATTTGATTTTCCGCTGCGCTGGCAGCTACAGAATTTGTGCGACAGTTACGGTTTCAGCTTGCGCAAGCTCGCCGACCCCGGAGTTCTAATCTGGGACCGCCCTGCCCAAGCGGTCACGTTCGTGGAAAACCACGACGTCGTGCGCAGTAGTCCCATCATCAACGAGAAACTGCTGGCGTACGCATTCATTCTCACGCATCAAGGATATCCGTGCGTGTTTTGGCAGGATTATTTCAACTGGAATCTCGCCCAACCGGATAATCAAAGCGGCATCGACGTTCTCATCAAAGCCCATGAGCAAAATGCATCCGGCCCAGCCAAAGTGCTCTCCGCAGATGACGACCTCTACATCATGCAACGCTCCGGTACCGGCGATCAAACTGGACTCGTACTTGTCCTGAACAACCGCGGCAGTTGGAACGGCACATGGGTTCAGACGCGATGGAATAACACGCGGCTCGTTCCCGCGGCATGGCGTGGCCGCGATGATTTCGGCACGCCGGAGGAGAAATGGACTAACGAGTCGGGTTGGGTGGATCTCTGGGCCGCTCCGCGCGGCTATGCGGTTTACGTCCCGGCGTAAGGCGTGACACGTCCGCGATTTCCCTTTCGCAGACCTTGGATGCCACGGAGTCTGCCATGGGCACGAACATTCTTTTGCCGGATAGACCAATTACTGCTTGGCAGAATGGTTGCCCGTATAATGGGCCATCACGATCTTGGTTTTGGTCTCTTGTTCCTGCTCTTCCGTGCCCGTGATGCCGAGCGCCTTGGAAAGCGCCGCCGTCGCTTCGGACTCCCGGGTTACGGGCACTTTCGTCGAAACTTCGAATAAGACTTGCTTGGATTTGCCATTCATTTCAGGCAGATCCCAGCGTTTAGCGGTGACATTCTCCAAACCCGGTGCGGACAAATGTTCCCACACTTTCACTC
The DNA here is from genome assembly GCA_035258625.1 of Candidatus Udaeobacter sp. GTDB lineage: Bacteria > Verrucomicrobiota > Verrucomicrobiia > Chthoniobacterales > UBA10450 > Udaeobacter. Next base: position 5,718 of record DATFXC010000266.1, read on the forward strand.
CATGCACAGGACCGAACGGAACCAGCTTCTCCCAGTTAACATCGACCCCAGCTTTCTTCACAAATTCCTCCTGATCACGGTTGAAGATTTTCTTCACATCCTTCCCCGTATTAGCCTTCTAGATTTCATCCACCGGCTGCTTTTTATCCGTCAACGAGCAGGATTCTGTCGGAGGTTTCCCGATAACTCGGTCGGACTCGCACTCGACGTCTGCGCCCCTTCAGCGTCGCGCCGCAAATTTTTACTGTCGTGTCCGCCTTCGTTTCATCGGTCGCGTAGCGCGAGCGCAATATCACTCTCGGCGTGTGCTCAAAGAGTGTGTTCGAACTTATGTCAAAAAAAAACCACCCGCGTCTCTGTGGGATGCTCGGCGTCGAGGCTTAGATTTTTGGAAACATCAGCGATCTTGTTCTCCGGCACGAGGCACTTGATTTCCACGCGCTTCTCACTGGTCTCGTCTTTGTCCTTGTCTTCGCCTAGCATGAAGCCCGGCACGCAGAGCAGACAGACAACAAACGCAACGGCAATCCTTCGATGACTCCCATCCCGCCGGCATCCAGGCGGGTTTGGATTTCGCGCTCTTCCTGGTTCGCCCTGAGCAAGAGACATCTCTGCGCACCGCAAGAGAAGTGGACTAACGAATGTGACTGCCTCATTCTCTGGCCACCGCCGCGCGGCTATGCCGTTTATATGCCCGAGTAAAATGGATTATTGCTGAGACCTTTGCTGTCGGAATGAAAGTTCGTTTCGGCGAGAGTGCCGAGTCCAGCACGCTGCGCCTTCGCGAACTTTACTGCAGCCAGGACAGGTAGGCGCGTGCGCTTCCCAGAACGTGCGCTAAATTATACCGGTGTTCGTGAATGCATTTCGCGACCGAATTCTGGTTGACCCGGCTGTGCTTTCAGCGCGCGCTCGGAGGCATTTATCTGATCGCGTTTCTGATTGCGGCTAATCAATTCATCCCGCTGCTGGGCGCGCACGGGCTGAAGCCGGTGCGGCTGTTTGTGCGCCAGATCCCGTTTCGCCGCGCACCGAGTTTGTTCTACGTCAATTGTTCGGACGGGTTCATCAGAGTGACGATCTGGTGCGGCGTTGCGTTGTCGTGTTTCGCGGGGACTGGTTTCTCGGAGTCGTTCGGCTTCGCGGTGTCAATGCTCACATGGGCGTTACTCTGGATGATTTATCTTTCGCTCGTGAATGTGGGGCAGACGTTTTATGCATTCGGTTGGGAAACGATGCTGGCCGAAACTGGTTTTCTTGCAATTTTTTTCGGCTCATCGGACACACGTGCGCCGATAGTCGTGATGTGGCTGATCATGTGGGTGCTTTTCCGCACCATGTTCGGCGCGGGTATGATCAAGGTGCGCGCCGACCCGTGCTGGCGCGATTTCACCTGCCTTTTTTATCATTACGAAACGCAACCGCTGCCAAATCCGCTGAGCTGGTATTTGCATCATGCACCGCGCTGGTTCCACAAAGCCGGCGTGTTGTTTAATCATTTCACAGAACTCATCGTGCCGTGGTTCTACTTCGCCCCCGCGCCGCTCTGCTACTGGGCGGGGGCAATTACCATCCTGTTTCAAATCACGCTGATCCTGAGCGGCAATCTCTCCTGGCTCAACTACATCACCATCGTACTCTGCATTCCATGCTTCGACGACCGCTTCCTCTCGCGCTTCATTCAGATTGCGCATTCAGCGCCAGCACAGATGAGCCTGCCGCACGCCATCGCCCTCGGCGCGCTCACAGCAGTGGTGCTCGCGCTCAGTTGGCGACCGGCGCGCAACTTGTTTTCGCGCCGGCAATTAATGAACGCCAGCTTCGAGCCGTTGCACCTCGTCAATACCTACGGCGCGTTTGGCGCCGTTACGCGCGAACGCCTCGAGGTAGTCATCAAGGGCACTGATGCAGAATTTCCCGATGCTTCAACTCAATGGCGCGAATACGAGTTCAAAGGAAAACCCGGCGACGTGAACCGGTCGCCTTGCATCGTCTCGCCGTATCATTGGAAGCTCGACTGGCAAATGTGGTTTGCCGCCATGTCGCCTCCGGAGTTGCACCCGTGGATCTTCGCGCTTGTGGAACGACTTCTCCAAGGCGAAAAAAGAATTCTTCGGCTGTTCGCGCGCAATCCATTTCCTGAAGCGCCGCCGAAGTTCATCCGCGGAGATTGGTACCGCTACCGCTTCACGAGCCCAGGTGAGCGCGGTTGGTGGACACGCACTTATATTGCCGAATACTTGCCACCGATTAGTCTGCGCCGCGCGTCAAACCAGCTGTATCAGAATTCATGAGCGGTCGCATCTGCAGTTCCATTTGTCTCGAGCGTTCCGCAAAAACCGTTGCAGGTTAAAAGGCGCAATCAATTCCAGCGCGAATCGGGCGCAATTCATGCGAAGTTACGGCACGAGGAAAATCTTTCCTGTGTATGGGTCTTTCACAGCGGACCCTGGCGGAAAGGCACTGACATCGATGTAATTCCCCTCCGGCAAATAAGGACTTGTAACCATGCCTTTCCGGCCTGGGACCGGAATTCCATAGGGCATATCTCCTTTTGCCTGAGGCACGGCTGAAGCGCGCAGTACCGTGACGGTGGGCGCAACCTTCTCTTCTTTAAGAGTCGTGGGCTGCTGAATTGGAGCCGGCGTCGCCTCGGCAACATTGGAAGTGCGCGAACTCGGGCGCCGCGAGGCACGCGTCGTCTTGTTCTTTTCCGGCGATGGCGTCGGTTGGGGCTGGAAAGCCTTCGAAATTGAGTGGCCAACTTTCTTGAAAAAGTCTCCTACCGGATCGGCGTTCACGCAGCGTCCGGTTAAAAAGAACAGCGCGACCACTGGCAACGAAACCCAGCGCGAACGAGTGAGACGGTGAATTAAGTTTTCGGTATTCAATGCGAAACAGGGATTTTCCGACAAAATTGGGGCCTGAGAGAAGAAAAATCTTTGCACAAGCGCTGAAGTCACTGCTTTTCTTTTTTGTGAATTAAAATCCCAGCCACTTCTAGAAATCGCTGCCGGCGCTGGTCCGATTCACTTGTCACCTATGCTTTCTGCTGCCAAGTCCAGTCCCGCACAAACAGTATAAACACAGCTTCGCCATTACCAGACCCAATTCGTCTTGGTCCGGCTTGAGGCGAAAATCGAGCACGCGCACTTGGTCATTATCGAGCAGCACCTTGTATAACTTTGGCGTCGCTTTCACCGGATCCTGACCCAATGCGGAAACGGCCATGCAAATTGCTGACAGGAGCAAAATCAGAATAATCGTTTTCATGGGAGCGATCAGTATAATCGCGTCATGTCGAAAGTGATCACAATTGTCCTTCTGCTGTTGGCGTCCGCTCCGGTTGCGCAAGATTCAGC
>DATFXC010000267.1:0-4819 GCA_035258625.1 Candidatus Udaeobacter sp.
TGCGATTGACACTCCACAGTAAACCGGGCGAAGGGGATCGCCTCGAGACGTGCGCGTGGGATCGGTTTACCGGACATTTCACACTTCCCATACGTTCCAATCTCGATGCGCTTCAGCGCCTCATCGATTTCGTAAAGCGCGTCCTGTTCTTGTGAGAGCAAACTCAGGGCGAAATCGCGATCGTATGCGTCCGATCCGGCATCGGCCTGATGCATTCCGAAGGCAGAAGCTTCGCTGCCTTCAGCGCGTGAGCGAAGAGTGCCCTGAGCCACGCCAGCCATCGAATCCACTACCGCATCGCGAAGCTGAAGCAGTTTTTGTTTTTGTTTGCGAACGAAGGGATCCAACTTCTTTTCGCGATGATTTAATCCCAGCAGCACCGCTGCGGGCGACTCGGTACCTTCCAAATTGGTCTTTGGCGAACGACGCGCGATTTTCTTTTCACGAGCGCGATTTTTCGGCTTGGCCTTCCTAGCGTGAAGTTTGCCAGCCGACCGCGGCTTTCGTACAGCCGACCTGTTTTTTTTCTTTGATTTGGCCATAGTGACAGTTGTAAGCGCCAGTTCTAATCGACTGGCGCTGGGAAAATGGACGCTTAATTAAGAACTTTTATCCCAGCACGCAAGCGGATTCGCCAAAAAAGATTTGGCTCGCTTCGCAAATGAGGTTCAGCTGTAACGTCCAGCATCCCCGCGGGATTTATTGCCAAGCCGTAGCGGATCAAATCGATGCGCGCATCACTGGATCGCCAGTCGCAGACCAGCCGTTTGCTGATTAAGTCCGCAGCTCAGAACGATCGCCCGCCGCGCGCTTGGAACTGGCGTCCGCGAGAGTGAAAGCCGTAACCGGACGCCGTGGTCCGCGTGAAGCACGGGCGGAATTTCTTTCGTACTGAGTGCTTGGGCTGCCAGAATGATCTGCCACAATCCTCCCGCGCCAACGCTCTCGCCCAATGCGGGTTTGCCCGTGTAGACCAGCGCATTTGGAACGACTTCCTGAAGCGCGTGGGATTCTGCTCGATCGATAAACGTCCCATTCGCGCTCGAGATAACAAAATCGATTTGTGCTTGACCGAGGTCGCGCAGGATACCCTTCAAAATCTCCTCCGCTTGGGCTCGCTTCGCAAAACATCCGCCCGAATGGGCGCACTCGATCCCGACAAATCCGTTCCGTGCCAGGACGATCGCTCCTGCGCCTTCACTCAAGATGATTCCGTGATTCTGTTCACTGTACGGCTCGATTGGCGGCGCTGGACGAAGCAAACGCCATCGGCGGTAAGCGTCGCACAACAGCCAATCGATTTCTTCGGTCCCCACAACGAGGCAATAGTCCAATGCCTCATTCTGCATTAATTCGTCCGCCATTTTTATCGCTGCAAGACCGACCGCTCCGTCTCCGACGAGCGTGTAAGTAGCACCAGTCAGTCCGAGGATTGCCGCAAGATGGCTCGCCGGCGCGTTAAACACGGTTTCCGGGAACAGAAGCGGACTAGCAGCCTGCGCGCCTGTGTTGACGATGTCACGATAAAAACGTTTCGTGTAAATGACGCCTCCATTTGAGATCGCGAAGATCAGCGCAATTCGTTCAGCGGTCTGCGAGTCGAGCTTTAGCCCTGCAGATTCCAACGCGTGCAACCCAGCTGCTGCGGCAAAACGCGAAATAGCACTCGCGCGGCGAAGGCGCGGATGGGAAATACCTTTCAACGCTGATTCCGGTACACGGAAGGCGCTGTAAACACGATCTGCGAACTCCTCTGAAACCGTTGTCGCAGACGCCTGCTTACCCGCAAGCAACTGCTCCCAAACCGCATCGACACCGCTGCCCAGAGGCGTTACCCACCCCATGCCGGCAATAGCCAGACTCATGCCTCAGTCTGTCCGCTCAGCCTCGGCGAAGGTGGAACCTTTCGCATTAGGACTGCAGCGTTCGTCCCGCCGAATCCAAACGAGTTCGAAAGCGTTGTGCTCACAACAGCTGGTTGCGTTTCGTTCTCAACGATGTTGAGATCGAGATCCTCATCTAAACTCGCGAAGTTGATGTTCGCCGGAAGAAACTGATGCTGGAGCGCGACCAAACAAACGATGGCCTCGATTGCGCCGGCGGCTCCCAGCGAATGACCCATCATACTCTTGGTTGAGCTGACCGGCACTCCATTGAACAACGCGCTGATCGCCTTGCCCTCGGCTGCGTCGTTAAACACGGTGCCTGTTCCGTGCGCATTAATGTAATCTACGTCGCTCGCGGAGATGTGCGCATTCTGGAGAGCGCCCTCCATTGCCTGTCGCGCTCCGATGCCGGATGGTTCCGGTTGTGTGATGTGAAAGTTATCCGTCGAAATGCCATAGCCGATAATTTCCGCGAGAACAGACGCGCCACGCTGCCTGGCGACCTCGAGATTTTCCAGCGCGAGAACCGCAGCGCCTTCCCCCAGCACCATACCAGAGCGATGACGATCAAACGGGCGGCATTGCTCTGGTGTCGAGGCTTGAAGCGAATCAAAGCCTACAAACACCATTTCCGCGAGTGCGTCGTAGCCCCCAGTTAAAACGCGTTGGTATCGACCCGAGCGCACGCATTCAAACGCGTGACCGATCGCATTTGTGCCGGACGCGCATGCGTTGGCGATCACCTGGCACGGCGCTGAAATTCCAAAAGCCGTGTGTGCATCGATCACCGGCTTTTGCGCCGGGTAATTTGCTATCCAGGTTGGCGCATGCCGCAAATTCTGTGGTCGCTTCAACGAGCGGTAATAGCGTTCGCCATAGGACATACCGCCGCTCGTGGTTCCAATCACCGTTAACTCCGGTTCAAATTCAGGCCGTTGCGTTAGGACTTGTCGCAGCGCCTCAATCATCATGTGCGAGGCGCGATGCAGGCGTGCCGAACGCGGCGTTTCAGCGGCGCTGGCAAGGAGCCGCGCGTCAGAAACCTGGCCAGCAGTTTTGCACCGACATTGCGTAACTGAAAAGCGCATCACCTGCGTGACACAATCCCGCGCGCTCCACAACGAATCGAACGTTTCAGCCAGCCCAAACCCGAGCGGACTGACCACGCCAGCGGCCGTAACTGCCACGCGGGCTGCGTTCTCCGTGCTTTTTTGTGTGCCTGTTTGAGCCATTGCCGAGCACCAAAAATTGACCTTGATTTCTATTGCTTTCTTAAAGGAAGCATCTTACAAGTGACCGCAAAACGGGAAACGGAAGCCCGGAAGTTGGTGGATTGTCAGTTGAGTTTATTCAATGGCGATTTGAAATCCGATAAGCGGAAACAGTTACCTGGCGGCGTTTTCTAGAATAAACTCAATGGGAACCAAATTATACGTAGGCAATCTCCCCTTCAACACTACGGAGAACGAACTGCAGGAGCTTTTTTCGCAAGCTGGCGCTGTGCAGGAAGTGACTCTCATGCAGGACCGATTCACTGGCAAATCACGTGGGTTCGCCTTTGTGACCATGGGTTCGGAGGAAGAAGCGCAGAATGCCATTTCGAAATTCAATGGCCAAACCATGGATGGTCGGCCGATGACTGTGAATGAGGCGCGTCCCCGCGAGCAGCGACCGCCAGGGGGCGGTGGTGGTGGTGGACGTTACGGCGGCGGCGGATACGGTGGACGGCGTGACGGCGGCCAGCGCAGAGGCGGCTACTAGCCAACCGGCGTTGCCCGCAAGCAAACACGTGCTGTAGACTCCACTGTCTCAGCGAATTTCGTTTGCTGCCGATTTGATTCTCTGCGCTGAGGACAACGCACGGTACACGTGCATTGGCAAAATGTGGGCAGGGCTGGATTCGAACCAGCGAAGGCGTAAAGCCAGCAGATTTACAGTCTGCCCCGTTTGGCCACTTCGGTACCTACCCCTTGCGCGAGGGAGTTCATATATCCTCGCGCCCCATAGCTTGCAACTGGCATCAACTTCCCGAGGCTGTTGATAGCGCTAGCCCAACCGTTACTTTTTTGAGATGGCGGTTCTGCGCGGCATTTTTTGGTTCGGGCTGTTCCTGATCTTGACGTTTTGCTTCGTGGTGCTGTTCGAGTACGGGCCGCGGGATTTTGCTAACGGAGCTCAAAAAGAGTATGCCCGAGTGAAATCATTCGTCGTAAAGCGAACGGAAGAAATCGGGCAAAGTAAAAAGGATCGCTGAACCTGATAGTCAATCTACGTTGCAGCCGTGGCGAGAGTTTCTATCGGCAGCGGCGCGAGAAATTCTTTTGCGTTCTCGATCTGCAACACGGGCCGAGCCAGATGCGCTGCCAGAAAGCTGATATCGGAAGTCGGAGCAACTGCGGCTTGAGCGCGAATTTCGCACTCGAGTAATTGCGCGACCACGCGACATAGCTTTTCACTCAAATTACGGCAGTCCGTAAACTGAACTGTGCAAACCCCCGGTGCAGTGTCTTCCACAAAAGGGCTGAGAGTAAATGCATAGTGAAGCAAAATTTCCTGTATCGATTTTTCCTGCGCGGGTGCACGAACTTTGATGACCACGCGCAACAATCTCGCCAAAGCCTCGCTTGGGGTCATTCCTTTTCGAATACCGGCGTTTTCTGCAGCTTCATTCAATTGAACGATGACCGGTTTCTTTTCGTGTTCTTCGATTAACGCTACTGGTTTTTCGCAGAGTTCCGGCTGATGCCGCGTCGCTGCCTGTAAATAGAAATTCGGCAAATAAATCGTGGCGAACATTATTCTAGCTGACCGCTGATTTCTGACTTCCCTGGCTCGCCGTAGCCAAATAGTGAAGGCGACTGAGTTCCGGAAGATGCGATCGTTTCACACCAATTCGGAGTCGTGAAAGTGCCTTCTCGGTTTCAAAATTTTGA
>DATFXC010000268.1:0-13507 GCA_035258625.1 Candidatus Udaeobacter sp.
ATGTTCGATCCGCTCCGGAACGACCAACGCTTCCAGCAATTGACAGTAGAACGTCTGTCAAAGTTTCAGTGAGTAACAAACGCGCTCCGCCGATTCCGTTGAGACAGCGGACGCTACAGCAGAAGGCCTCGGCGTCACCCGTTCGACCTCGCTCAGAGCAGGCTTAGTGGCGGGCACAGCATCATGCCTTCGTCTAAATTTCGGACCCAGCCTTCCTGACCTGCCTGCCCTCTGTTTCAATCATTCTTAGTCACTCGCCATGATGAATAGCGGCTGCATTTCGAAATCGGTGTAGAGGGGACGCAAGCGCTCCTGTTTATAGTATTTGTCTACATTGACTATTTTCTTGGTGCTGGTCACCACTTCAATCGGCACGTTGTCATAGCGCCCATTCTTCAAGACGACGAGGCGGCCGTGGCTGCCGCGCAGGATGAGATCGAGGGCGAGGTTCCCGTAGGCCATGGGTACAATCGAATCAATGGCGTCGGGATCGCCCCCGCGCACCATGTAACCGAGACGCTGGTTGATAACGTTGATCGGCTTACCCTTGTTGTATTTGCCGCCACGAATTTTAAGTTCTGCCGAGACCAGGTCGCCGATGCCGCCGAGTTTCATATGCCCGAACGCGTCGGTCGTTTTATCGGACAGCACCATCTCGCCGCGTTCGAACATTGCCCCTTCTGAAACGATGACGACTGAATATTTGCTCGGATTACGCGCGCGGTCGTAGCACAACAATTCGGTCAGATGATCAATATCGAATTTGCATTCGGGAATGACACAGCGATTCGCCGCGCCCGCCATCGTGGGTAGCATTGCGGTGAATCCCGCGTAGCGCCCGAACACTTCCATGACGAGAACTCGTTCGTGAGATCCGGCTGATGTGCGAAGCCGATTCGACAATTCAATCGTGCGGCTGACACAGGTGCTAAAGCCGATGCAATAATCGGTGCCTGGCACGTCGTTATCCATCGTCTTGGGTATTGCGACGACCTTGACGCCTTCCTTGTGCAAGCGGACGGCAAAAGAAAGCGTGTCGTCGCCGCCGATCGGAATTAGATAGTCAACGCCCAGCCAATCCAGGTTTTTGGTCACTTCGGCTGTGAGATCGTTCTTGTCTTGATTGTAGGTTGCGCGCAGCGCCTCAGGCACTTCTTCTTTTTTCACTGCTGATGGGTTCGTACGCGAGGTATGTAGAAACGTGCCCCCGGTGCGTCCCGCGCGATTGACGATTTCTTCCGTCAGGATTTGAAAGTGCTCACTGTTATCGGCGCGCTCATCGCGCAGGATACTGATCGGCCCAAGCCAGCCGCGGCGAAGTCCAACAACCTGATAGCCTTCGCGCAGGGCGCGAATGGTGACCGCGCGGATCGCCGGATTGAGCCCAGGTACATCCCCGCCGCCAGTGAGAATACCGATCACGCCCTTTTTGGCACTCATGCGATTAACTTAGTGTTTTCCATCGGCGCGATTGTTTCGGCGAGACGCCGAAACCCACCCAACATGGGCGCGCTACGCAGACGTTACGCCTTGGCGTAGATTTCTGCTCCGGCTTCCTTAAACTCCGTTGCCTTCTGTTGTAATCCCTTTTCGATCGCCGCGTCTTCCGTGATCCCCTGCTCGGCTGCAAACTTGCGCACGTCCTCAGTGATTTTCATGGAACAGAAGTGTGGTCCGCACATTGAACAAAAATGCGCGGTCTTCGCCCCCTCGGCGGGAAGAGTTTCGTCGTGGAACTCGCGGGCGGTTTCGGGATCGAGCGCGAGATTGAATTGGTCTTCCCAGCGAAATTCGAAGCGCGCTTTGCTGATGGCGTTATCGCGATATTGCGCGCCGGGATGACCCTTGGCCAAATCGGCGGCGTGGGCGGCGATTTTGTAGGCGATAACGCCGTCTTTAACGTCCTTCTTGTTAGGCAAACCGAGATGTTCCTTCGGCGTGACGTAGCAAAGCATCGCCGTGCCGTACCAGCCGATCATCGCCGCGCCGATTGCGCTGGTGATGTGATCGTAGCCAGGCGCGATGTCGGTGGTGAGCGGACCAAGGGTGTAGAACGGCGCTTCGTCGCACCACTCGAGTTGTTTTTCCATGTTCTCTTTGATCAAGTGCATGGGAATATGGCCGGGTCCTTCGTTCATGACCTGGACATGGTGCGCCCACGCACGCTTGGTCAGTTCGCCTTGCGTGTAAAGTTCCGCGAACTGCGCTTCGTCGTTCGCGTCAGCGGTTGAACCCGGCCGGAGACCGTCGCCAATGGAAAAACTGATGTCGTACGCGGCCATGATCTCGCAGATCTCATCCCAATGCGTATAAAGAAAACTTTCCTGATGATGCGCGAGGCACCATTTGGCCATGATCGAGCCGCCGCGTGAAACAATTCCTGTGGCACGTTGCGCTGTGAGCGGAATGTAGCGCAAAAGCACACCCGCATGCACAGTAAAATAATCCACACCCTGCTCAGCCTGTTCGATTAACGTATCACGGTAGATGTCCCAGGTCAGTTCCTCGGCCCGGCCGCCAATTTTCTCGAGCGCCTGGTAAATCGGGACTGTTCCGATAGGCACCGGACTGTTGCGGATGATCCATTCGCGCGTGGCGTGAATGTTCTTTCCGGTGCTCAAATCCATTACCGTGTCGGCGCCCCATTTCGTGGCCCAACGCATTTTCTCCACTTCTTCCTCGATTGAAGACGCCACGGCGCTGTTGCCGATGTTGGCGTTGATCTTTACCAGAAAATTGCGGCCGATAATCATCGGCTCGGATTCGGGATGATTGATGTTCGCGGGAATGATGGCGCGGCCGCGCGCGACCTCCGCCCGGACCAACTCGGGCGTTATTTCATCCGGTATCGAAGCGCCAAGGGAATCGCCTTGATGCGCGAAGCGTAAATCGTTGCGGGCAATGCCGAATGTCGAATGTCGAACGCTGAAGGAATCGTCCGAATTTCGAATTTCAAATTTCGAATGTGTCTCGGATTTCGGGTTTCCGATTTTGGATTTTCGCAATTCGCGACCCATGTTTTCACGGATAGCAATGAATTCCATCTCGGGGGTGATGATTCCGTGGCGGGCGCACCAAAGCTGCGTAACCGGATGCGATTTCGCCCGGAGAATGCAGCGAACGCCGAGCGCCAAAGGCTGAACATCGAACGCCGAATGGCCGCCTGCTCCATTGTCACGTTCAGACTTCGACGTTGGATGTTGGATGTTGCGAGTTCCACCTTCGCCGAGCCTACGGCGGACAGGTGGACGTTTTCTGGTCGCATGCGCAGCATGCGCTTCGGAAAGAAAACCATCATCTAAGGGCTGGACGTTTCGGCCTTCGTATTCTTCCACGTCGCCGCGGTCGCCGATCCATTTCCCGCGGAGCGGCGGCAGCCCTTGCGTGACGTCACCGTGAAAATCCGGATCACCCCATGGGCCGCTGGTGTCGTACACGCGCACCGGCTCATTGATTTCGATTTCGCCGCTAATCGATTTGGTCGGCGCGAGGGTGATTTCGCGAAACGGCACGCGCACGTCGGGATGTAATTTGCCAGAAACGTAAATCTTTCGTGAATTCGGAAAGCTGTAGCCGCGATCGGTGATCGCGGTTTCGGCGGATCCATCCAAGCTAGGGTCGACGACCCCGGCTACAGCTTCGTGGCGACTCGTGTTCATTCCTGGTCAACAAAAAAGCCATACGCGGAAAATCGCATGGCTGAAATCGCCAGTCCGGCATCGGACCCTCGCTCCCTTCGGCGGCATTACCCGCATCAGGTTCAAGGGGTCTCGCAGCTACTTGTTCCAAATAGCTGGACTCTCAGCCATTGCGGCTCCCCCGCACTTACTTCCGGGTCAGAATAAGACTCGGTTCTGCGAAGTCAATGATAGGGACGCGGTCCCTAGCGTCCAATCTGCGCAGCGAGCCGACCCGACCTCACGGAACAATGGGAGCAGACTCGAGAGACGATCGTTGCGAAGGACTCGACCTCTGCTGCGGTGTAAGGAATGCGGATCTGCCAACCAGTTCGATTATACTTGCATCTGCTTCTTTCAGATTCCGTTCCTGAACGAGAGTCTCAACCGGAGCCGACTTGGTTTGCCGACGATAATCGGCAACGATCATTGGTGGCTGTTTCTTGACCGGCAGCGCCCGGTAGTTTTCGATTCCTATCGCGATCGCGCCGGCCAGTTTCGCGCGCCAATCTTTGTTCGCGATCAATTTGCTCTCGCCGCGTTCCGTCAAAAACCCGCCTTCGATCAGCACAGCCGGCACGTTCGTCAGGCGCAGCACCGCGAACCGCGCGCGCTTGATACCGCGGTCGAACTCGGGGATGTGGCCGAGAAGCGAATGATAAATGCACGCAGAGAGCGCCAGGCTTTGCGCATCGACAGAACTGCCGGGTTGCATGTTGACCGAGCTCGCAGCCGCCGTCCCGTCGGAAGTTGATGGTGCGCCGCGCGGTGTGAACGAAAAAATTTCGAAGCCGGTGGCGTTCGGATCATCATTCGTGGCGTTGAAATGAATGCTGACGAAAATTGAATTGCGCGCGGCGTTGGCAATTTTCGCGCGCACTTCCAACGGCACAAAATAATCGCCCTCGCGCGTCATGATCACCCGCAATCCTTTGGCCTGCAGAATCGGGCGCAGCTTTCGCGCGACATCCAGGGCAAAATCCTTTTCGCACCCGTAACGACTCACCTGTCCTTTGTCGTGGCCGCCGTGCCCGGGGTCCAGAACAACGGTCTGAATGTTACCCACATTTGGAACGCGGTGCGGCCGCACAAGCGGCTCAATCGTCTTGGCCACGTCCGTGCGCGACACCAGAAATTTTCCGCCCTGCTCGATTACCGGAAAACACAACCAACTTCGAGCGCCATTGATCATGGCCTCTCGGCTGCCGCTGACAAATTCCAGTGGGTGATCTGCTGTCTCCGACTGTGTTTTCGATCCGGACGGAACGACTTCTGCGGGCAGCCCATAGAACTTGGATATGTTGTCCAGGCTTAGATAATCGTGCCCGCTTACCTTGATGATCTGCCATTCGCCGGCAACAGCAGCGATTGAGGATACGAGGGCGAATGAAGCGAAGACAAATGCGAGAATCGACCAACGCTTCACTCGGAGGGGCATGCCTGCGCTATGGTATCAAAAAGCCGACCGATCTCAAGGAGTGGCGGCTTTCCAGCCGGAGGTGCCAGTTGCCCGAATAAACCCTCACCCTCCCCTCTCTCCCTGGCAAAAGGGCGAGACGACCCTTGCTCGCCGTATTTGAATCCACTCAATGATTGCAACTCACAATTGACTTGCAGCTTTTTCGCGCTAAACACCGGAAATGTTTTTGCCCGTTCGACGCGTTACTGGCGGTCCAATGGCAATGCTCGTGGCGCTGAGTTTGGCACCACTGGTGGCAGACGCAGCTCCGCAAGCCAAAAAATTTCCCAAATGTTGCGTCTGGCGCGTGATAAATGCGAAGGCGCCGTTTTATCTCGTGGGCTCAATTCACGCGCTGAGCAAAAAAGATTATCCACTGCCCAGGCCTTATGACATTGCGCTGAAAGACAGCACCCGCTTCCTTTTTGAGTTCGATCCAACCCAGCACGTGGAATTCCAAAAGAAGTTTGAGGCCGCGGCCAAGTATCCGCCGGGACAAGACATCCGTTCAAAGATCAGCCCGGAGTTACTAGCATGGCTCCGCAAAAACATGTTTACGGTGATACCCGATGCTCGCGACGGAAACGATGAGCGACTCGTGAGCTTCGACAGCCAGCTTCGTTATAAGCCCTGGTGGATCGCCCAACATCTGGCCGCCTCCGCATCGTACAGCAAATCATCCGCCTCCCGCGGCTTGGATAATTATTTTGTGGATCACGCCATCAAATTTGGAAAGCAGATCGGCGGACTGGAGTCGGTTAATGAACATGTGGCGGTCATGGGTGGGTTGTCCGATCGAGACGGCGAATTCCTGCTGCAGGACGCGCTTACTCAGCCTGAAAATGGCGACAAGGAGGCCGGCAGGATGTACAAAGCGTGGCGGAAGGGCGACACCAATGCGCTGTGGGCAGGCGACGCGCCGCTGCGGTCAAAAGCGCCAAGGATTGCGGCGCGTTTCGTCGATGATCGCAACGTGAAATGGGTTCCGCGAATTGAGGCGGAACTGAAAACCGGCAAGCCCACCGCGATTGTCGCAGGCGCGCTTCATTTCTCCGGACCGCGCAGCGTAATCGCGCTATTGCAAAAGCGCGGGTACGTAATCGAGCAGCTATAACGTCACCCCGGCGGCACACACACACACACACACACACACAGCGCCGGAACAACGCCCCTCTCCCGCGACGGCCGGTTCAACGGAAGCGTGTTGGGAAGGTCTAATCCGCATCAACAAGTTGGAACCCCTATTTTCATTCTATTTTTAAATCATGAAATCGTTTATCACCATCATCGCTTCGTTTCTTTGTTCGTTTGCCGCGGTTGCTACGTTCCAAGGACAGACCGAGCAAAATCCGCCGCCGCTGGACACCAATAACAGGGATTCATCAGTAAAACCGGGCGACGATTTTTTCCTGTTCGCCAATGGCAGCTGGATCAAAAAGACGGAGATCCCGCCGGAATATTCCCGATGGGGCGCGTTCAATGAGTTGATCGAGCGCAATAATGACGCGCTGCACACCATCGCCGAAAAGGCGTCGCAAACGCCGGTTGACCCGAAGCTCGCACCGGAGACACAGAAAGTCGGTGACTATTACGCGAGTGGAATGGACGAAAAAGCGGTCGAAGCCGCGCGCGCAACGCCGCTGAAGGAGAAGTTCCAGAAAATCGACGCAATGAAAGATCGACAGGATGTGCTGAAGGAGATCGCACGCCTGCACAGCATCGGCATCAATCCATTCTTCAATTTTGGTTCTGGCCAGGACGCGAAGGACAGCACGCACGACATCGCCCAGGCGGTGCAGGGAGGACTCGGCATGCCGGACCGCGATTACTACACAAAGCAGGACGCCGATATGAAAGACAAGCGCGAGAAGTACGTCGCTCACGTGACGAAGATGCTGACCTTGTTAGGCCAGCCGGCGGACAAAGCGGCCGATAACGCAAAGAAGATCATGGCGCTGGAAACGAAATTGGCCGAAGCATCGCGAACGCGCGTGGAGCTGCGCGATCCAATCAAAAATTACAACAAGATGGGTGTGCGCCAGCTGCAGGACCTGACGCCGGACTGGAATTGGAGCGATTATTTCAATGCGATCAACCTGCTCGAGCCGGGCGACGTGAACGTGCGTCAGCCGGAATTTTTCAAAGCGGTAAACAATTTGTTCAAATCGACGCCGCTGGATGATTGGAAAGCATACCTCCGCTGGAATCTGATTAACGCGACCTCACCGCATCTTTCGAACGCTTTCGTCGACGAGGATTTCGATTTTAATCAGCGAATCCTGCGCGGCACGCAGCAGAACAAGCCGCGCTGGAAACGCGTGGTCACTTCAGAGGACGGCGACATTGGCGAAGCGCTTGGCAAACTGTACGTCGGTTTTTATTTCCCGGCCCAGGCCAAAGAGCGCGCGCTCGAGCTCGTGAACAATTTGAAAGATGCGCTGGCAGACCGAATCAAAACGCTAGATTGGATGGACGAGCCAACGAAAAAAGAAGCGCTCAAGAAACTCGCCGCGATGAACGTCAAGATCGGTTATCCCGATAAGTGGCTCGATTACTCATTGCTGAACATCGACCGCGGCCCGTTCGTCTTGAACAGCGTTCGCGCCAACAAATTTGAAGCCGATCGCGACCTGCAGAAGATCGGAAAACCAGTCGATCGCACCGACTGGGGAATGACGCCGCCGACGGTGAACGCTTACTACAACCCGACGATGAACGAAATCGTATTTCCGGCGGGAATTTTGCAGCCGCCGTTCTTTTACGCGAACGCCGATGACGCGGTGAACTACGGCGGGATCGGCGCGGTGATCGGGCACGAAATGACGCACGGCTTCGATGATCAGGGGCGACAGTTCGACGCTGACGGTAATCTGCGCGACTGGTGGTCCAAGAAATCGGCGGACGAATACAACAAGCGGCGCAAAGCGGTCGTTGATCAATATTCCGCATACGAGCCGCTGCCTGGCCAGCACGTGAACGGCGAGCTGACACAAGGCGAAAACATCGCCGATATTGGCGGCGTAAAGCTTGCCTACGCCGCGTTGCAAAAGGCGCTCGACAAACATCCGGACGAACGTAACAAAAAGATCGACGGCCTCACACCGGAGCAACGCTTCTTCCTGTCTTTCGCCGCGATCTGGCGATCAAAAATTCGCGACGAAGACCAGAAACTGCGACTCACTACTGATCCGCATTCGCCCGCGCAGTTTCGTGTGAATGGACCCCTCGCGAACATGCCGGAATTCCAAAAGGCGTTCAATGTGCCTGATGGTTCGGCAATGGTTCGCCCGGCGGACAAGCGCGTAAACATCTGGTAACCGTCGACTGTAGGGCGTCTGTGTCAGACGCCAACCGTCTGATTAACACCGCGCTTTAGCGCGGTGACCTTCCGCTACTCGCTTCTGAAACTGTTTAAACGGTTTCACGGTTCCCCGCGCAGAAACACCGGGCTAAAGCCGCGGTGTTACTGAAAAATCAGCGTCGTACCGTAGGAAAGCACGCGCACTGGCAGACGAGAATGCGCGACAAAGAACGATGCCGATCTGACCTGCCACCAGGGGATGACATTTTCATCGCGAGCTACGGACGCTTTGCCAACTAGCCTTGTGCAAAGCGTAATGAGCAGCCAACTTCTGCGCCGCAGTTTCCGGGTTTTGTCGAAGCAAAATATCCGACAGGAAGAACCGATTCCGCGAGAGCAACTCGCATACAGTTCGCGCAAGCGGGAGTAACACTGGATGCGCTAAGCGTTGCGCGTGTTCTCGATAATTCTCGAGCGCCCAGAGACACATGATCCACGCATGCGTGCCGCGATAGACGGCGCCTTCATCGGAGATCACCAGCAGTTGTTCGCCGGGCTTAAGCGCATCGACGCCGGGAAATCGATGTTGCGCTTCATTCGATTGCAACGCGACAAAGACAAGCGGCACAAATGCCGGTTGTCTCATCAGCCAATTGCGACAGCGCACACACAGCTTGCACTGGGCATCGAATAAAACGTAAAGACACTTCATTGAGTGGCCACGCTGACATGGGCCTGCGGTGGAACCGGCGGAGGCACAGCTTGCAGGAGCGCGCGCCGGCGCATTTTCGAAAACACAAAGAGGTTGAAGAAATGCATGACGCCAAGCACCAGCATGACCACGCCGATCTTGCGACTGATCGTTTCGAGCACTTCGCGAACATCCGTAGGAGCGATGCGCTCCTTCAACGCCAGCGCCACGTAGCCGATGTTGATAAGATAAAAGCCAACCACAAGGAGGTGATTGACCGAATCGGCCAATCGTTCGTTGCCGCGGAACGAGTCAATCAGGAAAACGCGCCCGTTTTTATGCAGCGTGTGCGCTACCCAGATGGTGAGCGGAATGCTCAGTGCGACGTAAACAATGTAAGTCCAAACTATTGGAGTCATGGGCGTTTCCTTTCGTTGATTTCTGTTTTCAATGGGGACGTTCTTTTGGCTTGAGAAACTTGAGGGCCCAGGGAACCATCTTGCTTTGCTCTGACTGGGTAATTTTCGTGATGACGTCATCAGCGAGCTCGAGAAAATCGCTGAGATCCTTGAGTTGTTTGTTGAAAGCAGCAGGTTCAGCGCCGCGTAAGCCTTTTGTTCGACTGAGACATCCTTTCAAAACAGCCTGCGCCGGTCGCAGCTCCCGCCGTCGGCGTTCGCGAATGATGATGCAAAACATTTTCCAAACATCTTTTTCGGCTTCGAAAAATTCTTTGCGTTCGCCCTTGCGAACCACACTGCGGACCAGCCCCCAACTTACGAGGTCGCGCAAATTGCTGTGAGCATTTCCACGGCTGATCTTGAGCTCCTGCATGATGTCGTCAGTGCTAAGCGCTGCTGGGGCGGTAATGAGCAGAGCGTGAATCTGGGCCATAGTCCGATTGACTCCCCAGGCACTCCCAATGACTCCCCACTGACTGACAAACTGGTCCCTTGCTTCCCCCAGCGTGGTCACGGTATTGTCTCCATTGTGCATGTAGTTTCAGTAAATACTGAAACTACAGTGTGTCAAATATAATTTGCTTCTCAAATCGGAATGGCCGCGCGGGTTCAATGCGCCTGATGGTTCGGTAATGGTTCGCCTGGCAGACAAGCGTGTAAACATCTGCGAATACTGTAGCTGCGCCGTGGGCGGCGCGTTAACCACTCGCGGTGCGCTTCGCATAGTGAAGCGGCTACCCATTCTGTTGCCTACTCGCGTCCGAGCGGCTTCGTCAGTCGGTTCGTTTTTTACCGGTCAGACTCACGACTAGTAGATAGAGGCAAGTGATCACCACGCATGCGATCACCATCGTGTGAAAATTACCACTCTCCTTTACTGCTTTGATCAAAGCCGTCGCGTCTTTCGACTCGATCATCGAGCGCGTGAGCACTTTTTGGCCGAACCACGTCAGAACTGCACACCACAGCGCCGACCCAGCCAGAGTCATTACGCTGAATGTGGTGAATTTCATTCGAATGATCCCAGCCGGAATAGAGATGACGTGGCGGATGACTGGCAATAGGCGCGCAAAGAAAATGCCGCCCGCTTCGTAGCGACGAACCCACCTTTCGGCGCGTTCTAGTTTATGCTCGCTTATCAGAAAATAACGTCCCCACCGAGCGATGAAGACACGTCCAAGCCACAACGACGCCCAATAGGTCGCCGTTGCCCCAAGCCATGAGCCGAATGTGCCGGCCGCAATGACGCCGAACGTGTTTAATTTTCCTTCTGAAGCGAGAAATGCAGCAGGAGGAATAACGATCTCGCTGGGTACCGGGAAAATCGAGCTTTCCATCGCCATCAGCAAAATGATTCCCAGATACCCCCACTGCTCGACCCACTCAAACCATAGTTGAACGAGATGATGCATATTGTCAGTCCGACCCCTTCGACTACCCTCAGGGCAAGCTCCGCCGAGAAATCTTCCGATCTCTTAGTCGAATGAATTCGCCCTAGTTCAGTCCAAAAACTAAAATCCGCAATCCGAAATTCAGATGTCGATTTACCGGCGCGTCCTTCGCTATTACCAACCGTTCTGGGGCCAAACAATCATTGGCCTGTTGCTATCGCTCGTCGGCATAGGCCTGAATCTGCTTAAGCCGTGGCCATTCAAGATTATCGTGGACGACTTTCTGCGGCCGACCCCTGCTCCGCGTGGCGATTGGCGCACGTGGGTTCCCCTGCTCTGCATCGCGCTGGTCGTAATCCAGTTTGCGTGGGGAATCATTAACTGGATCACGAACTACCTGTTCGTGAAGATCGGCCTCCAAGCCCTGCTAAGGCTACGGACAGATCTCTATTCTCATCTGCAACGGCTCTCTCTTAAATTCCACGACGCGCGGCGGTCCGCCGATTCCAGTTTTCGCGTCGCGTACGATTCGCAGTCGATCCAAACGATCTACAACAAGGGTTTCACCAACATCTTTGCTTCGGTAGTCGCGCTGATCGGCACATTCATCGTAATGTTGAGGCTCGATTGGGTGTTGACGCTGCTTTCCCTGGCGATTGTGCCTCTGATCGTGGGCGCGATTTATTTCTTCGCGCGCCGAATTCGTAGTGAATCGACGTCGATTCAAGAACAGGAAAGCGCAGTTCTGGCGCAAGCACAGGAGGGACTGAGCTCGATTCGGATGGTGCACGCCTTTGGGCGCGAAGACTTCGAAGTCCGCCAATTTCATCAGCAAGCGCAGCAGAGTTTGCAAGCAAACCTGCGGTTGACATTAACGAATGTGAACAGCGCGTTGGTAATCAGCACGCTCATGGTGATCGGGACAGCGGCGATGTATTACGTCGGAACTCTGCATGTGCTCGTCGGCACGCTGAGCCTCGGTTCGTTACTGGTTTTCAGCGCTTATCTCCTGATGCTTTATCAACCGTTAGAATCCCTGACGTACACGGCTTGGGCAATGGAAGGTGCTACTGCAGGCGCGAAACGCTGCTTCGAAGTGTTAGATCGCCAGGACGACGTGCGCGACTCGCCGAACGCAGTCGACATTTCATCGGCTACAGGCAGGATCGAGTTTCGCTCCGTCAATTTTGGTTACGCCGAAAGCCGAATCGTTTTGCACGATATCAATCTTTCCATCGAGCCAAACCAAATTGTTGGACTCGTGGGTGGCACGGGGGCGGGCAAAAGCACACTGCTCAGCCTGGTGCCGCGTTTTTACGATCCGACCACCGGCTCGGTGAAGCTTGATGGTCGCGATGTCCGCGAGGTTACGAAGAAATCTTTGCGCGCTCAGATCGCCATCGTTCTCCAAGACACGCTACTTTTCTCCACCACCGTTCGCGAGAACATCGCCTATGGCAGACCCGACGCGACGGAGGAAGAGATTATTGAAGCGGCGCGACGGGCGCAGGCTGACGAGTTTATTCGGCAAATGCCTCAGGGATACAACAACCTCGTCGGCGAACGGGGCGGGCATTTGAGCGTCGGTCAGCGGCAGCGCATCGGAATCGCGCGAGCATTTCTGAAGAACGCACCGATCTTGTTGCTGGACGAACCAACCTCAGCGCTCGACCCCAGCACCGAAGCTGCCATCATGGAAACCATCAAGGAACTAATGCGCGGCCGGACAACTTTGATCGCGACACATCGGCTGGCGACCATCCACAATCTTGATCAAATCATTGTGCTCGATCATGGACGCATCACCGAACAAGGCCGCGGCCCGGAACTCCTGATCCGCGGCGGCGTTTACGCAAAACTTTATGCATCGGGAAAATTTCCAACGTGACGCAGACAATCCTGCCTGCGGAGGTGCAGACAGGACTGTCTGCATCACAGCTCACGCAGCTTTATGAGCAACATCAGCCAGGATCGACATGTTGAAGGCGATTGGTGGCCGGAGCCCATCCCATCGAACGTCGAGTTCGGCGAAGGATTTTATTGCGAGAGCGCACAGATTTTTCGGAAGCTCCGAAGTAAAGAACTGCGCGCAGTCGTCATCGGCAAACACGTTTCGTGTTACGCCGGCTGCTCATTTGCCATCGGCGCGAACGGGCAGTGCACGATCGGCGACTTCACGCTGCTCAACGGCGCGCTGATCATGGCCGAGGAAAAGATCGAGATCGGATCGTATTGCCTTGTTTCATGGAACGTCGGCATCGCCGATTCCGATTTTCATCCGCTCGAGCCGGCGCAACGGCTGATCGACGCGCAAGCGCTGGCACCGTATTTCAAAAACCGCCCGGCGCGCCCCACATTGAAAACGGCGCCAGTCAAAATCTGCCACAACGTCTGGATCGGAATGAATGCCGTGATTTTGAAAGGCGTCACCATCGGTGAAAACTCAGTCGTGGCAGCAGGCTCGGTTGTTACGAAAAGCGTTGAACCGAACACAGTCGTGGCCGGCAATCCAGCAGTTGTGGTTCGG
>DATFXC010000269.1:0-5504 GCA_035258625.1 Candidatus Udaeobacter sp.
TTCAATCCGTCGAAGCAGGGCGCGGTAAATGGATGCCATTAGCTCCGCTGGCGCCATCGTCCGGCGATCTTCAGCCGGGAGCGTGGCCGCCGCACGAGCGAAAAATTCATGTGCGCGCGCCGCTTCGAACTGCATCAATTGGAGGAAGTGTTTGTTGTATCTCTGTTCTTGCAGGTCCGCTTCCGGGTAGTGGAACCGGGCCAGATCTTCCTGCGGCAGATAAATGCGCCCGGCCTGAAAGTCCTTCCAGACATCGCGAATAATGTTTGTCATTTGCAAAGCAAGTCCGAGCTCAATCGCGTATTCCCGGCAGCGCGGATCGCGATAGCCAAAAATCTCGATGCTGACCAGGCCAACCGCGCTGGCCACCCGGTAACAATAGACACGTAGCTCTTTGAACGTGGGGTAGCGCAGGACGCTCAAGTCCATTTCCACTCCGGCAATAATTTCGTCCAACATTTCCGGCGCCAGTGAATATTTGTGCATCAATTGCCTTACATCGCGGGCAAGCGGTGGCTGGTCCGTAGCTGTGGAGCGAAGCATCTGGCGCCATTTGGCCAAACGCACTCGTTTCTCTATGACGCTCAGTTCTGACGAGTCGGCGATGTCATCGACCACACGGCAGAAGGCATAAAAAATCGTGATGTCTCGTTTGCGCTCGCGCCCTAACGAAATGAAAGCCAGGGCCAGATTCGATTTGCTCTGACGCGTGATGGTCGTCGCATTCACATTCGCCTTCTCGCCAGGTGATTTATCAGTATTGAATCCATTTCTCCTGGTGAATACGGCCGGTTTCACATTGTCGAAACAGGCAGACCCATGAAGCCAAAAGCCAGCCGGTCACCATTCCACGGAGACAAGCAAAACTGAATTTCCACAGGAAAAGTGCGCCCAATCGATCGGCAATCGCGCCGCGCAGAACAGCATCGCAAACCATGATGCCATAAAAGTGAATCCCGCAAACCGCAAGAAACCACGTCAGTCGGCCGGCGTTTTTTTGGACGAAATGAACATGCGCTCGCATCGCTTCGATCAAGGTCTCGTTGTGCAGTGCCAGTGAGATTTGGACCGAACAAAACGCGATAATCAATCCGCTCATGAGAACGCGCGCAATCGGCAGGTAATCGAGCACTCCGGGAATGTTGGTGAAGTAGGCAAGCACGAGCGGCACGCGGACGATCAACGTGCTGACTGCAACCACAATGCCCGCCCATTCCAACACGTAACTGAAGCGCCGCATCGCGAACCGGAACAGTTCACCTTCTTCAAAGCTGACGCCCTTTGTCCAGGCCAGGCAGACGGTGATGAGATACACCTGGATGTAAACTCCCAATAGGTATTCGAAAATAAATGCCGTCGCATCCACTGTAGCGGAGATCCGCAGCAGACCGGCTGCGGGGACAAGGCCGGTCCATTCCGGTAATCGCCAAAACACTATCGGCTTCAACAGCGACGCCATCGCACTCAGCAACAGAATCAGATAAACGAGATAACCCCAGAATCCGTACCGCTTCCGCAGCGCTCGCCACAACGCGCCGTGCAGCCCGCGCCAGTTCACAATCATCAGGACTGCGGCAATGATCGAGAGCGGATAAGTCGTAGTAGCGTTATCGAAAATTCCTGCCACCCCTTCCAGCGCAGGCAACAGAGTTTCGCTCCATATCTCGCTCAGTCGCGGCCAAGCCCATTGCGGCAACGAAGTGATCTGGCTTAGCTCCAAGTCTGCCCAGTTTCGGATTGGAGTGAAGGTGACAAACTGAAAAACGAAATAGCCAAACCCGAGAATTGCGAAGGTGATCCAGATGCGTTGGTACCGCCGCAGGCAGTGAAGACCGTCACCGAGAGCGCGTCGCACCGGTGTGAAAAGCATCACCAGCGCATATCCACCGCACAGCCCGAGCCAGCCGTAAACGCTTGGCGCGGCGCGCCACGCCTCAGCAACAATTGGAGCGGGAGAGATGGAATATTGGAGCAACGGAGTAATGCGAGTCAGAACATCACTCCAACACTCCATTACTCCATCACTCCATCATTGGCCTAACGGATGTATCCCCAATGCGGGTAAAATGGCCAGTAAACAAACAATCCCCGGCCCACCAGGTTTTCGTTGGGAACCGGTCCCCAGTAGCGGCTGTCGTAGCTGTTATAACTGTTGTCGCCCAGGGCGAAATACCCGTTCCGCGGAACGGTAAAGGCCTGATCAGGTTTCGAGAGATATTCATGGCCGAGCGCATATCCGCGATAAGGTGGCCGCGCCGACATCACCCGCTCAAACCCGTAGCCCTCTGCTTTCTTTCCGTTGATGTAAAGAAATGGCGGATCGATCTGCAACTGGTCGCCAGGCAAACCGGCCAATCGTTTAATGTAAAAAGGCGCACCCGCGATCGGGTCTTCGCGAATCCCCGGAATACCATTTGTCCTAAAGACAAAAACATCCCCGTTATGCGGCTTAACAAAGGTGTAGCTGAATTTATCCACAAACACCTGGTCGCCCGTGTCGATTGCCCCTCTGGCGATCACTTCGCCACGATGACAAAGACGACCCGGAAAGACATTGAAATCCTGACGGAGCGTCTCGGGCGGGGCGTAAACCAGAAGGTTTTGCCGTTCACAAACCAATCGCGAAAAAGTAAAAAAGAAGGCGACTTTCCTGGGCACAATTTCAAAAATCTGGTCGTCCTCGCGCGAGACCACGTTGATGTAATTGCGACCGAGAACAAAGAAGTCGGCGATCTGTCGCAGAATATTTGGCGGCGGATCGGTGGTGGGATGACCAATGATCCCGTTTAACGTCGGTTGCATCGAGCCGGTGGGAATTTTGAACGGCTGCAGAAAATAAGACCGAATCCCGACCGCAATCACGATAGCGACCAGGATCACTTCGCAGTTCTCCCGCCAGTGCGACTCCCACGTTACCGGCGTCAGTCTGTGGAGTGTCTTATCCAGTGTCTCGGCTGCGCCATGAATTTTATCGCGGTCCCTTCGGCGCAACGCAGCGCGAAGCATCTGCATTTCACCGACGATTTGTTCGCGGTCTGCACCGCTGAGCTTATCGTGCTTGTAGCGCAAATACTTCCGGGCATGCCGCAGAAGCAGCCGGCTGTGCTTAATATGGCGGGATGTAAACATGCTAGAGAATCACGGCTTACGAATGACGAACGACGAATGAATGACAAACCTCGAATGACCGAAAACTATTTCGCCAGATTCGCAGTGTTTGGGATTTAGTCATTTGGATTTCCTTCGAGAAACGTCATTTGGATTTCGTCATTTCAAAGCGCATCATTGCGCTTTGAGCACCTCGATAAATGCTTCCTGCGGGATGTTGATCTTGCCGATGCTTTTCATCCGTTTTTTTCCTTCTTTTTGTTTCTCCAGCAATTTGCGTTTGCGGGTGATATCGCCGCCGTAGCATTTCGCGGTCACATTTTTTCGTAAAGCGGAAACGGTCTCGCGCGCAATAATTTTCCCGCCGATTGCCGCCTGAATCGCCACCGCGTAAAGCTGCCGCGGGATCACTTCTTTCAGTTTGGCCGCCAACTGACGCCCGCGCGCCTCGGCGCGCTCCTGGTGCACGATTGTCGAAAAGGCATCGACGGGCTCGCCGTTGACGAGCAAATCGAGTTTCACCAGTTTTGACAGTCGATAACCGGCGTGCTCATAATCCATCGAACCGTATCCACGTGTGATGCTCTTAATCTTGTCGTTGAAATCGACGAGAATTTCGTTGAGCGGCAATTCGCAATGCAACATCACCCGGCGGGTGTCGAGCGACTCGGTGCGCTCCATCTGGCCGCGCTTCTCCAAAATTAATTGCAGGATGTCACCGATATTTTCGTTTGGACAAAGCACGTACGCCTTTACTATCGGCTCGCGAATTTCCCGAATCACGGTCGGAATCGGCAGATGCGCAGGGTTATCGATCAAGAGTTTTTCGTCGCGCGTAGTCAGCACCTCATACACGACGCTTGGACTCGTCGCGATAATATCCATGTTGTACTCGCGCCGAAGCCGTTCCTGGATGATCTCCATGTGTAGCAACCCTAGGAATCCGCAGCGAAACCCGAACCCCAGCGCAACTGAGCTTTCCGGCTGATAAACAAACGCCGCGTCGTTCAGGCGCAGCTTGCCTATCGCGGTCTTCAAATGTTCGAAGTCGCCGGTGTTAATCGGATAGATCCCGCTGAAGACCATGGGATGAATTTCCTGAAAACCGGGCAGCGGCTCGGACGCGGGATGCCGCTGGTCGGTGATGGTGTCGCCGATCTTCATGTCGACGGTTGATTTGATGTTTGCAATGAAATAACCGACGTCGCCGGGATTCAGCCGGTCCTGGACGCGCATCTTGGGCGTAAACACGCCGACCTCCTTTATCTCGTAACGCGCGTTGTTGCTCATCAGCATTATGCCGTGGCCGGCTTCCATCGTCCCTGAGACCACGCGCACGTAGCCAACCACGCCGCGATAAACATCAAACACAGAATCGAAAACCAGTGCGCGCAGCGTGTTGTCTGGTGGCGATTGCGGTGGCGGAATGCGCTTCACGATGGCTTCGAGAATTTCATCAATTCCAATCCCCAGTTTCGCGCTGGCCTGGATCGCTTCCTCCGCCGGAATGGCAAGAATTTCTTCCAACTGCCGTTGCACGGAACCGACCTCGGCGTTCGGCAGATCGATCTTGTTGATGATTGGAACAATGGTGAGCCGCTGCTTATGCGCGAGATGAACGTTCGCCACTGTTTGCGCTTCAACGCCCTGCGCCGCATCAATCACCAGCAGCGCGCCTTCGCACGCAGCGAGACTGCGCGAAACTTCATACGCGAAATCGACGTGCCCCGGCGTGTCGAGCAAGTTCAGCCGATACGTCTCACCGTCTTTACTCGTATAGCGCATCGCCACCGGATGCGCTTTGATTGTTATCCCCCGCTCCCGCTCCAAGTCCATCGAATCAAGAAGCTGGTCCTGCCTCTCGCGCTCCTGAATCGTGCCCGTCCGCTCCAGCAATCGATCCGACAACGTCGTCTTACCGTGATCAATGTGCGCGATGATGCAAAAATTGCGCGTTAACTCAGTGGCCATGAAAGCGCCACTATCCGAGTGTGGCTGTGCGTGGTCAATCAGTATGCCCGTCCTGTTTGTCTCATTCCACTCATTCGATTAAAATCAGTGGCATGCCAAAGTTGATCATTTCCGGCATTACACATGAGCTGATGGACGAGGCGATCACGGTCGGGCGCGGACCGGATAACACGATCGTCGTCAACGATCCGTCCATCTCGACGCATCATGCGCAGTTGCTCCTGGAACGCGACACCTATCGATTGAAGGATCTGGATTCGACCAATGGCACACGCGTCAACGGAAAGCCTGTAACGGAAGCCGTGCTGCGGTTTGATGATCGGATTCGATTTGGCGCAGCCGAAGCGAGATACGAGTCGTCGGAAGTGGGCGGTTCAAAGCCGTTGCCGAAGCCGGAGGAGATTAAGGCTCAGTTCGTGGCAGAC
>DATFXC010000270.1:0-2747 GCA_035258625.1 Candidatus Udaeobacter sp.
GTATGCGCTGGGCGTGCGGGTGCCGCTGGTTGATTTTTTTGCCATCATGCCCGTTGAACGAACGATCTCCGCTCTGCCGATCAGTTTCGCTGGAATTGGGCTCCGCGAAAAAGTTTTGCAGATCATGCTCAACGGCCTCTGCGGCGTTTCGGAAGCGAAAGCCATTCTCATCGGGTCGCTCAGTTTCGTGATCATTCTCGTTTGCTGTCTTCCGGGTGCTTTTGTTTATCTGTTCTACAAACCGAGTGGCGCAGTAGAACGGGTGAAATTGCGCGACATGGAAGAGGAAGTTGTCACGCTGGAACATGAGCTCGGCGAACCGGAATAGAAATGTGCGAGGGACCTTAGTTTCCCGACCGTCGCGGCGCAAAAGCCGCTCCCATATTCGTAAACGCCCGTTCGTCTTTGCGACTTTTGCCATGACCGCCGACGGCAAGGTCACGACGAAGAATTTCGGGCCGGTAGATTTCACCTCGCGCGAGGACAAGCTGTATTTATTTCGCCAGCGCGCTCTGGCGGATGCGGTTCTGATCGGCCACACAAGTCTAGAACGCGACAACGTCCGACTCGGATTGCCGGCAGAACTGCAGGAACTGAGGATCAAGCGCGGCCGGTCTCGCTCTCCGCTTCGCGTGATCGTCTCTAACAAAGGCCGAATCGATGATCGGCTGAAGATTTTTCAGTCCGACGTTTCGCCGATCATTATTTTTTCAACCAAGCGAATGCCTCGGAAAAATCAGGAAGCTTTGCAGAAAAAGGCCACACTGCATTTAACGGACGCCGAAAATCTGGATCTGGGTGAGGTGCTGAAAACCTTGCGAAATCAATACAACGTCCGCGCGGTTGCCTGCGAAGGCGGACCGACACTTTTTCGCGCCTTGTTGGAACAGGACTTGGTCGATCAGCTCAATCTCACGATTGCGCCCTACATGTTCGGCGGAGCCGAGGCGCCTACCCTAACAGGTCTCAGTAGAAACTTTCTGCCCGCCAGCGTGCACTGTTCCTTGATGGAAATGCGCATGGTTGGCGATGAATGCTTTCTCACCTATCGAATCAAGCACCGGCAGAGTCGGCGGAGCAGAACACGGTCACCGAGCCATGACCGACATGTTCGAGCGATTCGCTAAATCAATAATCGCGTCGCGTTCGAGCAACAAAGTCTTCCCGGCTTCGACCGCAATGACACGCAATCGTGCCTTAGCGGCGACGCGAACTGTTTCCACGCCGACTACCGGCACATCGAAGCGCATGTCCTGATTTGGTTTTGCCACTTTGATCATGACTGCACTCTCCCGCGCCAGTGTGCCGCCGCGCCTAATGGCATCGTTTGTTCCTTCCAGAGCTTCGACGGCAACGACCGTTCCGTTCTTAACAACGACTGTTTGGCCGATATCCAGTCGCGCAATTTCCCTGGCGATATTCCAGCCAAGGTCGACGTCCTTCTGCTCGCGAGGTGATAATTTCGGTCCAGAAATCAATCCCGGCTGCGCGAGCGAATCTTCGAGAAAAGTGGTGGCCGGAAGGAGATCGACCTCAATTTTTGCGAGCTCATCTGCGATCGCCGCAAAAATCGATTCGGCATTGCGTTGTTTAAGCTTCCCCAGCAGCATCAGCGCCTTCAAATCCGGCCGCAAATCGAAAAGATTTTTTGGTGCGATCTGTCCAGCCATGATCGCCTGATGGATATTTTGGCCGCGAAGAAATCTCAGTAGTCGGCCGAGTTGCCCAACTCGCACCCACTCGAGCACATCGACGTGTTGTCCGAGAACCGGGTCGGTTTCATCCATGAAGGCGGCAGCGATGATCTTCTTAACGCCGGCCTTTCGCGCACCGTCAGCCAGCAATCGCGGATAAACGCCGTTGCCGGCAATGATTCCCAGGATCTGTGGTGGTGCTTGTGCCAAGCACCGAATTTGAAATAGACAGGCGCTCGACACAAGCGCCTCTACAAATCGTTAGCCGTGGCGGCGGCGTTTGACGTGCAATTGGGCAAGCGCTTTCTGCAGCGATGCTTGAATGGCGGCAACCTGTTCAGGAGTTTGATCTTCTTTCATCGCCGCTTTAGCACGCTCGACTGCTGCTTCAGCAGCAGAGACGTCGATTTTCTCGGATTCAAGTGCCATGTCAGTTAAAACCGAGACCGCGTCCGCGCGAATTTCCACAAAGCCTTCACCGATGGCCAGTATAGTTTCACGGCCGCCTTTTATGACACGCAGTTCGCCCGGTACCAACGTCGTTAGCAGCGGGACGTGTTTGGGGTAAACTCCGAGCTCGCCCTCCGAACCCGGTAACGTGACCATCTCCACATCTTCGGAGTAGATTTTTTCCTCAGGTGTAACGATCTCGAGCCGGAGAGTCGCCATAACTAAGTCTCTTTAATCGTCTCGATTCCGCCCTTCATATAGAAGTTCTGTTCAGGCACATCGTCATGTTTGCCTTCGAGAATTTCTTTGAAACCGCGGACCGTTTCCGCAACCGGCACATACTGGCCCTTATAGCCCGTGAAAACTTCTGCCACGTGAAACGGCTGGCTGAGAAACCGCTGAATTTTTCGCGCTCGTTGAACAGTCAGCTTGTCCTCCGGGCTCAATTCATCCATTCCAAGAATAGCGATGATGTCCTGAAGATCTTTGTATCGTTGCAATACTCGCTGCACATTTCTAGCGACGTTGTAATGATCTTCCCCAACAATCTCGGGGGCGAGTACCTTCGATGTCGATGCCAGCGGATCGACTGCAGGATAAATT
>DATFXC010000271.1:0-5788 GCA_035258625.1 Candidatus Udaeobacter sp.
CTGGTGATGCGCTCGAGCGAAATATCGTAGATATCGATCTCGTCCTGTTTGATCAGGTACAACAAAAGATCGAGCGGCCCTTCAAAGACCTCGAGCTTAACCTTGTAATCGGTCTCCATCTCGCGCCCGACTCTACAGGCAGGCCGACGTCGAAGTAAATCGTTTCGCCAGGATTGGTCCTCACCGCACCGGGTACGGACCGGTCGCGCTATCCCAAGGGTGGTTACACAGGAATATTGCGATGAATCCAGACGCTGTTCACCAAACCCAGACCAAACATGATCATCAGCACGAAGGAACCGCTGTAGCTGATTAGCGGCAGCGGCACACCGGTGATTGGCAGCATGGCGATCGTCATTCCTACATTTTGGAAGATGTGCGTGAAGATCAGCGCCGTGATCCCCACCGCCAGAAGCAAACCCAATTGGTCGCCGGCGAAAAAAGCAACGAAAAGACATGTCATCAGAAGCAAGGCGAACGCGCCGATGAGAACTATTCCGCCGACAAATCCCCATTGCTCGCTGATCGCCGAGAAAATGTAGTCGTTATGCACGGCTGTGGCGGGCAGAAACCCAAGCTCGATTTGGGTGTTGGGCGCCTTGAATCCTTTTCCCGACCAACCGCCTGAGCCGATGGCGATAAGAGATTGATTAATTGCCCACGCCGACCCCTGTTTGTCGATATCTGGATGGGTAAAGGCAGTGATCCGCTGTTGCTGATATGGTTTGAGGCCGAAATTGATCGCGATCGGGATGAACGCGATTCCGATCAAAATGATGCAAATCAAGTAGCGTAGCGGCAGGCCGGCAACAAACCACAACGCAAGCATGACGGGCACCCAGATGATGACCTCGCCCAGGTCCGGTTGCATGAGAATAAGCAGACAGGGCGCCCCCGCAATCGCTCCCGAAAGCAGTACTCGCAGGGACGGATGCATTTCGCGAAATTGGGTTAGAAACAGCGCCAACACCATGATTCCCGCGACTACCGCAAGCTGTGCCGGTTGAAAATTGATCGGGCCCAGATGCAGCCAGCTGCGGGCTCCATAAACTTTGACCCCCATGAACTTCGTCATGATTAGAAAAACGATGCCGGCCAGATACATCGGCAACGCGCCCCAGCGGATCCAGCGGTAATGGACCAAACTCGTCACCATAAATGCGAAGACGCCGACGACCACCCAGTTCGCCTGTTTCCGCCAAAAATCTGCTGCATATGGGTCCGAGCGCGTGGACGTCGCGCTGTAGATCGCCACGACGCCAAAGACGGCGAGCGCCAGCATGATCAGTAATAGAAGCCAGTTTTGGCCGAGCAATTTTCGCAGAAAAGGCGTCATGAGCGGTGTTGTTGCGTTTAACTTCCGGTGTTATAACCCGAAACTCGGACCGATTATACCCAATTTATTTTCTCCGCAAAAACCCGAACTCGAAACAGGGCGAACTTTGGCGTAACCCTTCTGCCAGAGGTCCGATTTTATCCACAGGCCAGCTTGGCGATCAGGACTTTGACTTTAGCTACTCGGCCGTTTCCAGCCCAAACAGAATCGTCTCTACACCAATCACTTACAGGAATTTTACGTCAAGATGCCTGCATCGCTTGTCACTAGATTTAGAGGCAATTAGACTAGGTCTCGCGTTTCCCTTTTGGAGCATGACAATGGTTAGGAAAAGCAAAACAACCAAGCGAAAGTTGGCGCACCCGAAGCTGCCGATGCAGCGGCAATTGAATTTGCGCCACGAGGGGACACACTTCGATCTGCGTGCGATTTTTGACGATTTAAACCAACGGTACTTTCGGGGGCGCCTTCGCGGATACCAAGTTGTCTGGGGACGCCGGCGAAAGCATCTTCCGAGAGAACAATTCGTCTTTGGAACAATCCAGGAAGAAGATCAGGTCATTCGAATCAATCCCGCGCTGGACCAGCCGTTCGTGCCGATTTGGTTTTTGCGGTACGTGCTTTATCACGAAATGCTGCATTCAGTGGTGCCGGACGAAACACTTTCCCGGAATCGCCGGCGCGTTCACACCGAAGAATTCAATCGTCGTGAGCGCGAATTTCCCGGTTATCGGCGGGCACGCCGCTGGGAAGACGAGAATCTGTCCCGATTTCTGCGCTAAGCGTAAAACAGACTAGCGTGTTTCCGTTATCGGCGGCCGATAGGGTCTCTCAGACGGGGACGGCGTCGTCGCTACGTTCTTTTTGATCAGAAACCAAAGCGTTGTCGCTAATAGGAGCGAGATCAACTTCGCGCGCCAGTTTTTCAGAATCACTCTCTTCATATTTGCTGTGCAACAAAATTTCGGCAATCCGCTGTCGGAACGTCTCGGGAGTGAAATTGCGCTCGATTCGGCGCCGGTGACAAATGGAAATACTGCCTGTCTCTTCAGACACGACCACTGCCACGGCATCGGATTCCTCGGTGATACCGAGTCCGGCCCGGTGACGTAATCCCAAGCTGCGGTCCAGCGTTTCCCGCTGGCTCACGGGAAAAATACAGGCAGCGGCTGCGATTCGTCCGTTGCGAATGATGACGCCGCCGTCGTGCAGTGCAGCCTTTGGATGAAAGATGGTCAGGATCAGTTCGACGGAAAACTCGCCATCGATGATGACGCCTGTTTCCTCGTAAACGCGAATCGACGTGTCGCGCTCGATCGCGATGAGTGCGCCGAACTGTTTGTTTGCCAGCTGCGTCACTGCCTCTGCCAGATCGTGGACCGTTTCTCGTCTTTCACTGGTCAGGGAAAAAATCGGATGTCCGCCAAGCGCAGCCAAACCACGTCGCAGTTCCGGCTGAAAAATCACCACCAACGCAATAGCCAGGAAAACTGAGAAACTTCGCACGATCCAGCCGATCACCACCAGGTTGAGCAGCGTAGAGATCAAGGTCAGCGTCAGGAAAACGATCGCTAGCCCGGTCAATACTTTCGCCCCGCGGGTTCCGCGAAAATAAAGATAACCGTAATAAATGGCCACCCACAGCAGAACGATCTCCGCCAGGCTGCGCCAGCCTCTGAGCCAGAGATCTATGAGTTGATGAATCATTGTGCCCTCTGAAGAACTGCTTCAGTTACTCGCAACGCATAAACATTCTCCTTCACATCGTGAACGCGGAACACGTCCGCCCCGCGCCCGCGTAAAAGCGCGCTTAGCGCCAGGCCGGGGACGAGCCGGTCCCTGATCTCCGGTGATCCGATCAGCTTTCCGAGAAACGATTTCCGGGACACGCCAACCACCAGTGGTCGATCATGCACGCGCAGCCGTTCCAACTGCGCGAGCAATTCGAGGTTGTGTTGGAGCGTTTTCCCGAAACCAATGCCCGGATCAAACGCAATCGCCATGGGATCAATGTTTAAACCTATGGCGCACGCATATTGTTGTCGAAAAAAATCCGAAATTTCTTCAACCACATCTGTGTATTGCGGCCGGATTTGCATCGTGCGCGGAGTTCCTTGCATATGCATGATGATGAAAGCCGATCTGGTTTCCGCAATGAGCGGCAGCATTCGCTCATCGCCGCGGCCGCCGGTTACGTCGTTCACAATCGAAGCGCCCGCCTGAATCGCCGCGCGCGCCACCTCAGCTTTCGACGTGTCGATTGAAATGGGGACATCACTCTTTGCTCGCAACTTTTGGATCACTGGAAGGACACGGCGCAGTTCCTGCTCTGCGCTGATAGATTCCGAGCCGGGGCGAGTTGATTCGCCCCCGACGTCAATGATGTGTGCGCCTTCCCCTGCCATTGCCAAGCCGTGCTCTATGGCTTTGTCTGCCGTGAAAAACTCACCGCCATCGGAAAATGAATCCGGCGTAACATTTAACACGCCCATGATCAGCCCATGCCGGGAGAGGTCGAAGCGGCGCTCCCCGGTTCTCCAGATCCTCTCGCGCATCACGATTGAGACTAATGCACGCGCGCGATTATTCGAACGGCTTCTAGCGGCGTTCCATGAGCGCCGAGAACGTACCGAATTTGTTCGGCGATCGCAGCTCACCGTCTATAGCTATTTTTTTCTTGTGTAGCGCCCGATCAATTCGCCCTGTGCGATGATGTGACCTTTCATCGCAGCATCCAACTGGCTTCGCTTCGCGCTGGAGCGCAAATCCAGCTCCCGATCGAGCGCAAAAACCTTGAAAGCATACCTATGCGCGCCTGAAGGGGGACACGGTCCGCCGTAGCCTGACTTGCCGAAGTCGTTTGTGCCTTGCACGCCCTTGGCCGCGCCACCTTCGGCAATCGAATTGGTCTGGGGCGGAATGTTCCAAACCAGCCAATGCGTAAACAATCCGCTGGGTGCATCCGGATCATCCGCAATCAAGACAAGAGTTTTCGCTTCCGAAGGAACACCGGTTATCTGCAAAGGCGGGCTGGTGTCGGACCCGTCGCATGTGAATTTTGATGGAATGTTGCCACCTTCCTGGAACGCAGAGCTTGTGATCTTCATCTTCGCTCCTCCTGCACCGAATGTGGCGCTCGCCGCAAGTAATATCACGACGGCGCCACTAGTAATTAGCTTTCGCATTGTTAGACCTCCGACTGAAATCGCATTAAATCGACAAACCTGAGCATATTGTTTCACCCAAATGATCGCAAACGGACCCAGGAGTAGGGAACAAATTCTCGCGCTGCTGTCCAGGAAAGATTACCGGCCACTGGACAAGATAGAGATCGCCCGGAAACTTGGCGTGAGCGGCAGGGCACGAGTCGCCTTGCGCAGAACGTTGCGCGACCTCGAACGTGCTGGTGAGATCGCGCGCATCCGCAAGGATCGATACGTTCTGCCGGCTGAGGCCGACTTGGTTACCGGGAAGCTATCGGTTCATCCAGCTGGCTACGGTTTTCTCACGTTGGAAAAACCGGGCGAGCCGGACATTTTCATTGCGGCGGAAAACATCGGCACAGCGATGCATGGAGATCGTGTCGTTGCGCGCATATCGCCTGAAGCGCCTGCGAGGCGGATAAAAGGACGGCGCGAAGGGCGCGTGATCCGAATCCTGGAACGCCTTCACGATACGATGGTCGGGACGCTGCAGCGGTCGCGGAATTTTTACTATGTGGTGCCGGATGATCCGCGTTTCGTGCATGACATTTATGTGCGCCCCGTAACAGCGGTAGCGGAAGATCGGCGGTGGGAGACCGCCGCTACAGTCGGCGACAAAGTTGTGGTGCGCCTCGACGCTTGGGAATCGCGCCACGTCAATCCCGAGGGCGAAATCATCGAAGTACTCGGGCCGGCATCCGCCCCGGGCGTGGACATGCTTTCAATCCTCCGGAAGTATCATCTGCCAACGGAGTTTCCACGAGACGTCTCCGAGCAGGCGGAGCGCATTCCCGAAACGATCGACGCACAGCGATTCGCCGGACGCGAAGATCTGCGCAACCAATTCATCGTTACCATTGACCCCGATGATGCGCGCGATTTCGACGACGCTATTCACGTGGGGAAGCTTCCAAACGGCGGGTGGCAACTCGGCGTGCACATCGCCGATGTTGCTGCTTACGTAGAGCGCGGCGGCGCGCTGGATCGGGAAGCGCGCAGACGCGGCAACAGCGTGTATCTTCCCGATCGCGTGATCCCAATGTTGCCGGAGCGGTTGAGCAACGGCGTTTGCAGCCTCAATCCGGGAGTCGATCGGCTCACACATTCTGTATTCATTCAGTTCGACAAACGCGGCATGGCCAAAAGCGCGCGGTTTGCGCGAAGCGTCATTCGCAGTGCGCTCCGGCTCACGTACAAAGAAGCATACGCGATTCTGATGTCGCCTCCCCGCGACCAGTTGGGTGAACGG
>DATFXC010000272.1:0-7733 GCA_035258625.1 Candidatus Udaeobacter sp.
GGTACGCAGTCCGAACGAGCTGATAGATAAGATAAAAATGGAGTGGACCAGCAAGCGCTGCTGTCGCCCACGGGGCGGTTTTTCCAGCAAACCGTTGATGGAAAATGAACGGAAAGATCGTGAACAAGGCATAAAACCCGAGATACCAAATCAGCGGCAGCGTCGCGCGAGTGGGATCGAAGTGTTCGAGATGCCACGCGTGCTCGAGCCCGAGCACGGAGACGAGTGCGACCGCGGGCAGCAGATCGAGCGAAAAGATTTCGCTCATGCCGAGGAGCAAAATCACCAACAACAAAGCCAGACCAAACACAGGCGACGGATTTGCCAGCGGTAACCGCAGCGCCACCATGATCAGCAGCAGAAACGGCAACGTCGCGGAGAGCGCGGGAAGTTGAACCGAGAGATTTGCCGGATCAGTGATGTTGCCGAACAGTTTCGGCGCACGCGTTCCCGGCGTCACCAAACGGCGGCACGCCCAACTGACGGCAACGAAAAAGAAAATCGCGAAGCAGGCGAGTATGAGCAGCGCCGTCGGCAATCCAGTGAGCTCAGTCGGAATTCGCAGCAGCCATGCGCCGACCGCCACGAGTGTGAGCACGAGCACGACGATGACAGGCAGCAGAGTCGCAGTCGCTATCGCCAGACCGATTGCGAGAATGTCGATGATGAACACGAACGGCCAGACCAGCAGTGAAAGCTCGGTGAGTCGAAATATCGGTACCAGCACAAGCAGAAGGGCGAGCGCAGGAAAGAGAAGAGTCCACCTCGGAACCTCGATCGTGTGCAAGCGTTGCAACGCGATGGGCGTTGCTGCATGAAACAGCGCGAACACGAAATAGAATCCCAGCGCGGTGTAAACGTGGCCGATGGTCAGATAATTGCCCGTCCATGCGCCGAGAAAAATGAATGCCGCGAGTCCCGCCAGGACCTGAACAATCGCGAGCTTTCTTTCGATCAGCGTTAGCGCCAGCAATCCAAGGTCGATGACAAACAGATAAGTGAACAACAGCGCCGGCCGATGCGCGATTGCTTGGAACCCAAGCAGGTAAAATGCGGAGAACATCGCGACCGCGGCGAGACCGATCGCGCACGCGAAAAGTTTGGTATTCGCTTTTTCGGTGCGCTTTGCCCACGCGGTCGCGGCCAGGAACAGCGCCTGAAACCCAACAAACACCGCCATGAAAATGAGAACTCTGTTGCTGGCGAAATATTTCTCCTGAACAAAGAACGCGCCGACCCAGGCGAATTGCATCAGCGCCGTTCCAATCGCGCCCAGGATGGCGAGCGAATTCCAGCGTTGCCGTTGCGCCAGCGCTAGCAGAGCGATGTCGAGGAGCGCGACATAACCGAAAAGTCCCAGCGGATTATCCTGGTTCGTTGAGAGCAAAATGGGTGTGAGAAATCCACCCGCGATCCCGAGCACCGCGACGATGATAGCGTTCAACCGGACGGAAAGCAGAAACGCGACCGCCGTGATCAGTGTCATCAACAGAAACGTTGGGATCAGACCAAAGAACGCGAAGTGATAGTAAGCCCGACATGCAAAGGTCACCGCATAGAGCACCAGGATGCCGGTCGCGCAGAGCGTCTGTGCAGTGACAGCGTTCTCTTTCCGTTTCAGAAGCAAACCGCCAACAACAAGGCCGGCACCGACCACGAACCCGATCGCAACCCGTAATTCCGGCGGGATCAGATTGTGCTCGAACGAATATTTCACGAAAAACGCCACACCGAGGAAAAGCGCGAATCCACCGATCCACGCGAACAATTTCGCGCCCATGAATTGCTCCCAATCGATCGGGCGTTTGGATGGTCTGACGATTTGCGGCGCGCTCGATTTGACGAGCTCTTGTGGGATTGGCGGCGGCTCTGACGTTACCTTGGATACGACGGGAGCAGGTGTCATCGCTGGGATCGGTGGTGGAACGGCTTCCACTTTTGGCTCGGGCGCCGCCATAGGTGCCTGGGGTTGCACAGCCGAAACCGTTTGCGGCCGCAAGTTCCGCAATTCGTTTTCGAGCCATGACAGTCGCCTGGCGAGATCGGCAACGCCGCGTTTTGCCCTGTTTGCTTTCGCCAGCGCGACAAACGGCAGAACGAAAATCGCGATGAGAAGACCGATTAGAAGAAGAATTAGAAATTCCATTGGTTGTTGGGGTTTGGCTGGATCACTCCGGCTTTGCAACAGAGGATAGCTGCTTTGCGCGGGGACTGTGAATTGATAAAAATGACGGATTTCATCGACCCTTTCGATCATGAACATTCATCATCTGGAGTTGTTCTATTTCGTCGCAAAACATGGCGGCATCGCCGCTGCGGTGCGCAATATTCCATACGGCATTCAGCAACCGGCGGTCAGCGGGCAAATCGCGAAATTGGAGGAATCACTCGGCACGAAGCTCTTTCAGCGGCGGCCGTTTGCGCTGTCGCCTGCGGGCTTGGAGCTTTTTGAGTTCATCCAACCGTTCTTTGACAACATTGAGGTGGTTGCCGAAAGGCTGCGGCAGAACAGTTCGCCGCAATTGCGCATCGCGGCTCCGGCGATCGTGCTGCACGATTACCTGCCGCAAATCTTGCAGCGCGTTCGGGCAAAATTCCCGGCGTTCCGGCTTTATCTGCACGAAGCGACCCGCACTGATGCCGAACGATTGCTTTTGGCTCGCGATGTCGATCTTGCCATTATGCTGATCGACAAAAAATCGCGTGCCGGAATTCAGGTGCGACCGTTACTGGAGCTGCCGTTAATTCTGTTGGTGCACAAAAAGTCCAAGCTGGCACGTGCTGAAGACTTGTGGAAACGGGACAAAATCGAGGAGACACTGGTCAGCTTTTCGCGGACTGATCCCGTCCATACGTATTTTCAGCGTGGCCTTGGGCGGCTCGGGGTGGAATGGTTTTGCGGGATCGAAGTCACATCAGAGCGATTGATCGAGCATTACGTTGCCAGCGGTCACGGTATCGGTTTAGCGGTCGCCGTGCCGGGCTTCAAGCCTCACCCCCAATTGCGCGCTCTTCCGCTCCCGCACTTCCCGCCGGTGGTGGTGGGTGTCGCTTGGTACCGCAAACTGTCCAGTATCGCGCGCCAATTACTCGCAGAACTCGATACCGAAGCAGAGAGGCAACGAGCACAAATGGCAAAAGGCCGCCTTTGATCGGCGTAACCGTGCGCCGCGCGCGCCAAATAAGTGCCAGCCGCTGTAACCACGGCCCTGTGGTTCGTGCTCCGTTGTGCCAGAAGACAGCGGATCAGATGGAGCCGCCACAGACCGGTGGCTACAACGTTCTGAATCGAGCTTACTCCGACTCGTCCTTGAGCATCGACTTAATCTGCTCGCGCAACTCCGGCGTGTTCTCGTGCCCGTGAACGGAGGCGGCATGCTGTACCGCCGCGTCGAGCACTTCTTCTTCCCTGCCGGAAATCTTGAGCGAACAATTCCTTTCGCTCGGGTAATCTCTGCAATCGATGGACTTTCTCTGCGCCGCCATTGGTGATCTCCAGTTTAGTTCAGCTCTTCTTTAACTCCGCCAAATCTTTCAACACTTGCTCGCTGTGCTCGGCGGGCTTCACCCCGGTGTACACCTTTACGATCTCGCCGTCCGGATTAATGATGAACGTGTTACGCGCGGCGAGCTTTTGACCCTTGTAATCCATCACTGAACCGTACTCGGTAGAAACTTTCGCGTCCGGATCGGCGAGCAATTTGAAGTTGAGCCCTTCTTTCGCACAAAAATCTTTGTGCGATTGCGCAGTATCGACGCTCACTCCGAGAATCACTGCGCCGGCATCACTGTACTTGGTGAGATCGCGCTGAAAATTACGGGCCTCCATCGTGCAGCCACTGGTGAAATCTTTCGGATAAAAATAAAGGACCACCCATTTGCCGCGGTAATCTTTCAGGCTCACCTGCGAACCATCGCCGGTGGAGAGACTGAACTCCGGCGCGGGCTTTCCCACTTCGGGTTGTACTTGAGATTCCGTGGCGGCCATGCATGTGAACGTTGCAAGGCCCATGATCGCTGACAAGACCGTCTTTCTGATATTCATGGTTCAGTTTTGAAGCGCGGAAGCAGCGAGTCAAGGAGTCCCCTGTGGATTCCGCTTGCGCTTCCGTGACAGCTTTGACTCAATAAC
Source organism: Candidatus Udaeobacter sp. (assembly GCA_035258625.1). Taxonomy (GTDB): domain Bacteria; phylum Verrucomicrobiota; class Verrucomicrobiia; order Chthoniobacterales; family UBA10450; genus Udaeobacter. Next base: position 4,133 of record DATFXC010000272.1, read on the forward strand.
AGTCTTCTATGCAGAGGCCGATGGTCGCCGAAAGTCTTCAGATGAAACCATTGCGGCTCATTCTCGGTGTGATCGGCTGCATTGGGATCGCCGCCACACTCTTCACGGTGCTGCTCGGATTCACTACAATTCCAGCAAACTCAGTTGGTGTGAAGACGCGCTTTGGCGCTTATCACGATAACGTTAATCCCGGTCTGGCCTACGCGATTCCCTATGTCGATGAAATTCAAATCGTGCCGACGCAACGTCTGCTGAAGCTCGAGTTTGGCTTTTCCACGCCGGGTGCGACGAACATTTACCAGGGAGATCCGCAGCAGGAGGAAACCGAGACGATGATTACGGGCGATCTGAATACCGCCCTTGTGCCGTGGGTGGTACAATATCGGATTACCGATCCAAAAATGTATTTGTTCGGCGCACGCGAGCCGGAGAAAACGTTGCGCGATCTTTCCGAAAGCGTGATGCGCGAAGTCATCGGCGACCGGACTGTGGACGAAGTGCTCACGATCGGACGCCACGACATTGAGACGTCAACGTTGAAACGCCTGGCCGATCTGTGTTCGCAGTACGATCTGGGAATTCAGATCCAACAGGTGCAGCTTACGAGTGTCCGCCCGCCCCCGGCCGTGCAGGCGGCGTTCAATGATGTCAATCAGGCGCAACAGGAGAAACAAACAGCGATCAACCAAGCCTGGGCCGTCTATAACGATGCGGTTCCGAATGCGCGCGGCCAGGCAAAAGAGCGCGAGAAACAGGCGGAAGCGTACGCGTTTCGCCGGGTGAACGAAGCCAAAGGCGAAGCGCAAAAGTTTTCGCTGTTGCTCGCCGAGTACCGAAAAGCGCCGGAGGTGACGCGACGCCGCCTTTATCTCGAAGCGATGCAAGCCATCCTGCCGAGTTTGCAAAAGAAAATCATCGTGGACGACAGCTTGAAGAATATTCTCCAGACGTTGCCGCTTCAGGTGCCCGGCGAATCGAAGAGCTCACCATGAACGTGATCGATGTGACTCCACGACCCGCTGCCGTGTCTGCTACGGTTGGTTTTTTGCAAAGCCCGTTCATGTCGATCATTGGCATTCTTTTCATACTGACCGCATTGAAATGGGGAACGCTGCTCTTCGTGGTGCACCAATATGAGACGGTCATCATCACGCGGTTCGGCAAAATCGTGCGCGCAATCACGACGCCCGGATTGAAGATGAAGGTGCCAGTTATCGACAGGGTGCAGCGGTTCGACAAACGCATTCTCGCCTGGGACGGACCGCCGACTGAATGTCCGACCAAGGACAAGCTCTACATTATCGTCGATTCTTTCGCGCGATGGCGAATCAGTGATCCGACGCTCTACTATAATCGCTTGAATGACGAGCGGAGCGCGCTATCGCGTCTCGACGACATCCTCGGCAGCGAAACGAGAACCGCTGTCGCCACCCACGATCTGGTAGAAATCATTCGGGTAACCAAGGGCCGAAAACCGGTGCGCGACGAGGAACTGGAAAAGACCGGGACCGTTCTGCCGACCACAATCCCAGACATTGAATTTGGGCGCGGCGAAATCGAGAAACAGATCACTGAGCGCACTCGCCAGAAGATCGCCGACTTTGGAATCGAACTGCTCGATGAACGTTTCAAGCGCAGCAAATACAATCCTGCGGTGGCCGAGAAAATCATCGAGCGAATGTCGAGTGAGCGACACCAAATCGCCGCGCGTTTTCGTTCCGAAGGTCGCGGCGAGGCTGCGAATATTAACGGCCAAAAGGAAAGCGACATTGCCTCGATCAGTTCGAACGCAACAAAGAATGCGCTCGAAATCGAAGGCAAAGCCGACGCCGAAGCCGCAGCTATTTATGCCGCAGCGTTCGGTGCGCCTGATGCGCAGGAACTCTATTCGTTTTTGCGTAGCCTCGATGTGATGCGCGCTGCGTTTGAAAAGGACACAACGGCGGTCATCTCGACCAACAGCGACCTTGGTCGAATGCTCAAATCCATGGCTGCAGCGGTGGCTCCGGCGAATCCGCCGCATTGATCTGCGGGGCGGCGCGGCACCCACAGGAGTGGTCGCCCTATCGTACAGAAATCCTGCGGTCGCTTGCCCGCCCGCGATTCATCGGCAGATTGAAATTCCGACTTTTTCAATGAAGACAACGCTTGCTCATCAACTTGCTGATTACACGTGCGCGCTGCGGTTTGAGGACCTCTCGAACGAAGTCGTGCACGAAGTGAAACGGCGCGTGATCGATTCGTTAGGGTGCGCGCTAGGTGCGTGGAAGGAAGAACCGTTTGTGATCGCGCGAAGAGTGGCGGCAGATTTCTCAGCGCAGCACGGCTCGACAATCTTTGGCACCGACCACAAGGCGCCGCCGGACTGGGCGGCATTCGCCAACGGCTGCGGCATTCGCTATTTCGATTTTAACGACACCTATCTCTCGAAAGAGCCGGCGCACCCCAGCGACAATATTTCGGCTACAATCGCCGTTGCGGAGAGCGTCGGCGCCGGTGGACGCGAACTGATTACAGCCATCGCGCTTGCTTACGAAGTGCAATGTCGCCTGTGCGACGCGGCGAGCATTCGCGCGCGCGGCTGGGATCACGTGACCTACGGCACGTTCTCGACCGCGCTGGCGTGTGCGCATTTGATGAAACTCGACCCGGTAAAAACACGACACGCCGTGAATATAGCCGGTGTGGCCGGCGCTGCGATGCGACAGGCGCGCGCCGGCGAACTTTCACACTGGAAAGGCGTAGCTTTCGCGAATGCGGCGCGCCACGGCGTTTTCTCCGCGCTGCTTGCCCGCGAAGGCATAACCGGGCCCGCCCCGATCTTCGAAGGCGAAATGGGATTCGAGAAACAACTCGGTGTGTCGCTTGGCAATGTGGGCGAGAAATTTCGCGGCGCGCCCACGATGATTTTGAAAACGAGCATCAAATATTGGCCCGCGGAATATCACAGTCAGAGTGCGATAGAAGCGGCGCTTTTTTTACGTAGCCAGATTGACGATGTTTCGAAAATCAAAGGCGTGGTGATCGAGAGCCACGACGCTTCGGTGGACATCATCGGGAACGAACCGGAGAAATGGAAACCAAAAACGCGCGAGACGGCAGATCACAGTTTGCCTTACATCACGGCCATTGCTCTGATCGACGGCGAAATCACCGATCGCCAGTTCGAGCCGGAGCGGTTCAAAGATCCAGAGGTCTGGATGTTTTTGGAGAATGTGAAAGTGGAGCGAAACGCGGAATTGAGCGCGATGTATCCAGATGCGGTCGGCAACATTGTGCATGTTGATCTTGCCGATGGCAGGCGATTAACCAAGCGCGTCGATTACCCGCTGGGCAACGCGAAGAATCGACTCAAAGATTCAGCGGTCGAAGGAAAATTCCTTGGGCTTGTGGAGCGCATCATTCGGGAGAGTCGAGCGAAAAAGATTATCGAGCTCGTTTGGAAACTGGATGAAGCCAAAAACGTGGATGAGCTGATGCAGGCAATGAGAATGACGAATGACCAATAACGAATGACGAAGGAATGATTGAATGACGAATACCGAAAAAGCGCAGCGCTCCGTAGTTTTCGTTCATTCGTGCTTCGTCGTTGATTCGTCAT
>DATFXC010000273.1:0-5202 GCA_035258625.1 Candidatus Udaeobacter sp.
AACCAATCTGCCATGAGCTGCGCGTGTTGATTGAAGAGCTGCCGATCATTTGCGCGGTAGGCGTCACCGAGCACCGCGTATTCGGCTACAACGGGATGAATCTCGCCGATCCCGACCGAACGAAGCAAACTGTTACCAACCGAATGCCATTCACCATTTGGTTCAAGTGGTGGAACTACGAGGATGTATGCCATGTCCGACAGATGTTCGTAGCGCTGAATCATCTGAGCGACGTCATCGAGTTTCGTTTTGTCGAAATTTTCGCCCATCGCGCGTTGGCGGGCTGCCTTCGCGGCCCCCGGGACACTGCTTGCGAACCCCTGAAGTTCGGCAGTGAAATTTTCTGCGTTCTCAGGTTGAATGCTGTTTTTCAACCGCTGGTACAGCGAGAGTCCGTTGCGCAGATTCAGGATGGCGCTTTGATAGGCAGAGCGCTGGACTGCTTCGAGCTTGTCGGATTGGGCGGCTTGTTCATCGATCTGTTTGAGGAAAGGAGCGAAGTCCGCGAAGCTAAAATATTTCCTGTCAGTCTGTTCCCAGCCGAACAAACCGAGCACATCGGCGTTTTGCACCACGAACACCGGATATTGATCGGCAACGGGAGCATTGAACAGGACGTCGGTAAGCCATTGCATCGCGCTCAGTCGCTTCCCGTCTTCGAGCCGCAGTTCCTGCTTACCGTGAATAATCAAGAGCGAATTGCGCGCAACAGTGTCCAGAGGTTTGACCCGGCCGCCGACGAGCACCGGGATTTCACCGAAATTGCTGAAATCGAAATCGTCCTTGGCCGTTTTTGGCGGCATCCAACTGGGTGCGATCAACACCACAGCAAAAGCCAGGATGATCCAGGGTAAGAACCGTTTCATGCAATCGCTCTCCGCCGTTGTCGCGAAAATCCCACGAGATGGAAACCAAATTGCACCAGCAGACCGGCAGCGACAATCACGCAGGCCACGTAAGGCGCGATGAAGCTCGGGTTGTGCACCACCTGCAAAATCGTGGCGGAGTCGTCTGGCTGAAATCCCGCCTGATAAAATGTTTCCCCGCGGTAGCGGAGTGGATGATTCATGTAGATCAAAACATCACGGTCCACTGAACGCTCCGGGTCAATTAACGTGACCTTACTCGAGAAATTCTTCGGGATTTCAGTTCCGGCGTATTTTTCATGCGTGAACTTTTGCAACGTGACGCTGTACGGCTTGTAATAACGCGCCGGCCGCAGGGTGACCATCCAAGTGCGGCCGCCGCATGCAAATGTCTGCGGAGCTCCAAGAGCATCCGAAACCAGCCACGTCCCTAGCGAACCGCCGTCCTTTGGCAGAATTTCGATTGCGGCGCTGGGAACATCGCGCTCATCGGGTGCCGTCGCACGCGCCACAGGCTCGACTGCAATCATCGCGCCGGGGCCCTGGTTGGCGATTGGTCGCGTGCCTTCTCCCGTCTGGCTCAACATTTTCAGCCGCGAGTTTTGATAAAAGTTTCTGACAACGATGCGGAACGGCAAGCTCCAGTGATCAATCACCCGGTTATGGCGCAGCACAGTATCGGGAATTGCGGTCACCTGATCGAGATCATCACCACTTGTGTCGATCACTGCCAGCTCCGTATCGCGCATGTCCTCGGAAAAATTTTTGGTGTCGCCGTGCGACAGACGCATATGGCTCTCGACCGCGAACAAATCAGTGAACAGCCCGCCGGCGAGCATGATGATCAGCCCGGCGTGCGTGAGATGAATTCCCAGTTTCCGCCAGGTCCACCGGAAACGTTTTACGTGCGCGGCAATAAGATTAATCAGCAACACGGCGCCGATGAGATGCCCGCCAGGAAAAATCGGGATCCTGAACCCATGTCCCTCCGGCGGCCACCACACGAACATGCTCTGGAAATAACGCTGCTGCGCCTCGTGGATCCCGAGATGCACCTGCGCCAGCGTCCCGGCAAAAATCAGCGCCATCCCCGCCGCAAGACATACGATCGTCAGCTTCAGCGAGGTAATTAGATCGACGAGTTTGTGCAGCATGTCTTGGCTAAAATCGGACGGATTCGATGAATTTCACGAATTTCGGTTTGTCTTTTTCCACGGCTGCGTTCGGCCCCGTTGCTTTGAAAAACCAGACGCGTCCGTCGCGGCGTGTCCAGGCGGCGATGGTGCGGGTTTTGTCCCCCGCAATTTCGGTGGTCGAGAACGTTGTGTCCGGCGTTTTCAGCGGAACGACCTGTGAAGTGACCGTGCTTGCATCAACGGGCACGAGACCCATTTGGCCGCGCCAACGGTTGACGTTGTCGGCATCGCTTCCTCCATCACCAGGGAAAGTAACAATGGAGATGTCGATTTTGCCGCCATCGTCTGCGGGCGCGCTGAAGCTTGCGTAGCGCATGGAAGACGGCGGCACTTGTGTCCAGCCTTCCGGCGTTTTCCATTTGATCTGAGGCGCGCTTGTCGTCTGCGGCGGCGCCGCTGCCATTTGCGGCGCTCCGGTTTGCCTCTGAGCGGTGCAAACTGCTGCAACCCATTTGATGAAGTCGCCTTTTTGCGCCTCAGCCAGGTCGGCGTTACCGCGCATTTTGAAAAACAGCGTCGAGTTATTTGTGGTCACCATCGCGGCAATGATTCTGCCGTCTCTTGCCGGATCAGCGTTGTCCGGAAGTCCCGCGAGATCCACAATGGTCACGTCCCCTAACGACGTGTGCCGTCGCTGCGTGATCTCGCCGAGCTTTTGCTCGGTGATTGGTGGTTGACCAAGTTGACCCAACCAGCGGTTTACATTCTCGAGAACATTCCCGGCAGCGGAGCCGAGACTCACAAATGAAACGTCCGCGACGGCACCGTTATCGCCTTTGACCAGAAAACTCGCCTGCCGCATTTGCGAGAGCGGTTGCGGTTCCCAATTCGGCGGTGTCGCGATCGCGGTTTCCGGCGCCGATGCGAGACCGCTCGGCATCCGAGGCGCCGCTGTATTCGTGGGCATCGCATCTTGCTGCTGGGGCGCCGACTCTTCCAACGGCGCCTTGGAAACACGGTAGACCTTGATCGCCGAATTTTTCTCACAACTGCTCAGCAGCGCGCCGACGAACGCGGAACAAATTACAAGCTGGCAGCGAGACTGTGCCGATTTGAAAAATTCCCTCACCTTCATCTTCTCCCCTTTACTTAGGCGGAGAGGCGAATTAACCGCGCCACTGTTCACGAGCAAAAATTTATTTCTGCGGGCCGCCAGAATGGCAATCAACGCATGAAAACTCGGCGCATGCGTTCGATATCAACGAAATCATATCCGGCTGCATTGATTTGTTGAGCGCTTCACCGCTGCTTTGCGCGAGTATGAGGCGACACGATTTAAAGTCGCTGGATTTGATCGATTTCTGGCCTTCAGCAGTGACATGTTTGCGGTCGTGACAGCGGAAGCATCCATTTTAAATTCTTGTGTCCAACAAAATCCGGGTAGGTTCGGCAATCGACTTTACATCTGGGAGAAAATTCTTGCGATAAATCGACTGCGCGACGCTTAGCGTTCTCATCCTCGCGCGATCATGATCTAGTAAACGATGAGCCAAAGCGCAGCGTAAAAGAGAATCAAACGCGCAAAGAAGAAAACCGCGCCGCTGGGAAAAAATAGTTTGCCGCTCTTTCTTTCGTTTAGCTCGTTCACTTTGCGACAGTCAGCGTAAGAGTTCGGCAAATTTACCGACTACGCATTTTTACGGAAAATATTCCAGCACTATTGCAAAGGCGGGCCAATTCATTTTTGATAGCGGCTCATTGTTCCAATGAGCGAAGCCGAAAATGTGCGTGCGATTTCTCGGGACGAAACCGCCGCTCGTTTCTCGGCGTGCTGCTCGGATTCGGTACTGTCATCATGGGCGCGGCGCTTTCCGTGCCGCTCATCCGATTCGCTCTGCATCCACTTCTGACAAAAACCACTGACATAGGCTGGTCAGAGGTTGGGCAAATTGACGAATTCGCTTCACTGAGCGTGCCAGCCAAACGGTTGATCAAGGTCGAGCAGCGCCTGGCCACCGCGCAATCCGTGAGCAATGTCAGTTGCGTATGATTCATCCCGGCCAGAACTGGATGAAGCGCGACGCGCGTGGCCAGCGGTTCGATTTGTATTTCATGCTCACCTAGCTGCGCATTCACAAGCTCCTCCAATCTTAAACAAATTCGTGCTCTTTTTCTCGGACGACGAGGACGGGACACGGCGCGGCGCGCACGACGCGCTCGGCCGTGCTGCCGATGCAAAGATGTCGCCAGCTGGTGTAGCCGTGGGTCGCGATCACGATAAGATCGACGTCCATCTCCTTGGCCGCTTTGGTGATCTCGTTGGGTGCATGCCCGATACGCACCGCTGACCTAAAGGAGGTCTGCCGACTCGCAGAGCTTGCTGCAAGACATGCCAACTCTGCTTCTGCTGCCCTTGTGTCTTCCTGTGGCTGCGCAAAAATGTCCACGGCAAGCGGCGTGCCCGCGATGGACGTCTCTGGTTCTATAAGATGCAGCAGAACAATTTTGCAGCCAAACCGCTCCGCAAATTGCAGCGCGTACTGAAATGCTTTTTTTGATGTGTCCGAAAAATCTATTGGCACCAGAATTCTCTTGGGATGCAAAATTTGCGGGACCAATTCCACGACAGTTTCGGGTTCCATGATTTGAGCTTTCATCGCAGAGATTCTCGCCGGCTAGAGAATGGTCGGCTCAGCAGCGATTGGCGAATCGTGTGCATTTTTTGCGCTGCCTGATCTCACCAACGCAAAAATGCCCGGCAAATGGCAAACCGCGCGAAGCATCTGGTGCGGGCGCTGGCGCCATTTAATTTGCTATGGTTCGGGCGTAACCTGCGATAGAATTTTACGTAGTACAAAAGGGGAGCGCGTTAGCGACTCCTCTACAATGAGGACTCTACTTAGACTTTGCCGAAAGTGCGGGGCGCAGATTCCGGCCGACGCTCCGGAAGAAGGCTGTCCAGGTTGCCTTCTCGAGGCTGGCCTTGGTTTGTCTTCTGACCCATCCGTCGCCACGGTCGTCGACCCCGGCGTCGAGGAGGCGCTTGCACGCGATGAGGCGGGGCATCGCCTGTGAAAACTCCAGCACACGCTGGCGAGCTATTGGGAGAGCTGGGCGATTACGAATTGCTGGAAGAGGTCGGTCGCGGCGGCCAGGGCGTGGTTTATCGCGCCCGGCAAAAGAGTCTCAACCGCACAGTC
>DATFXC010000274.1:0-8621 GCA_035258625.1 Candidatus Udaeobacter sp.
GCCAGTAATTTCATTGATCGACACACCAGGCGCTTTTCCGGGTATCGGATCGGAGGAACGCCACATTTCCGAAGCAATTGCTGTGAATCTTCGTGAAATGATGAAGCTGCGCGTACCGGTAATTGCGGCCGTGATCGGCGAAGGCGGCTCGGGCGGCGCGCTGGGCATTGGCGTCGCAGATCACGTATTGATTTTCGAGAACGCATACTATTCGGTGATCAGTCCGGAAGCCTGTTCCGCAATTTTGTGGCGAGACCGGCGGCACGCTGCGGAAGCTGCTGAGGCGCTCAAATTGACTGCACAGAATCTTTTGAAACTGGAGGTCGTGGACGAAATCATGCCTGAGCCCGAAGGCGGCGCGCACCGGGACTATGAGTCTGCAGCCGCGAATCTCAGCGAAGCGTTGCGCCGGAACTTGGAGCGAATTTCTCAGATTCCGGTCGCGGAATTGTTGGAGAAACGATATCAGAAATTTCGGCGTCTGGGTGTGTTTTCCGAAGGAAAAACCGTCACTGCCCCTGCTCGCGTTTGATGTGATGTTCGGGACCTTGGGCAAATCAGTAGGGGCTTGGTGGCTCGGTGCTTTTGCCGCTGTCGTGTTCGCGCGCGCCGACGGCGCCACGCCGGAGTTCCGTTTTGATCGCGACACGTTCGCTTTCGCGAATCAGACGGTGTTCGAGTATCACGAGGGACACGCTTCTTTGCGAAAACGGTCAGCGACAAAGCAAGACGCATATAATCGTCACTGCTTTGTGATGTGCCGCACGGCATCCCAATTCAAGAAATTTGCGCGGTTCGAGCCGCGAAGTACTCCCCTGGATAAAGCGTCGCTGGCGGCTCGTATTCGCGCGCTGACCCGTCAGGCGGCTTGGACGGAGCCGTTACCTGAAAAACAACGAATTGTTTTCCCGGGATACAAGGACCTGAAGGAAATGAGCACGGCCCATCGCGAACTCGTGCAATTAAGTATCGGTCATGGTTGGCCGAGTTACTTTCGAATCAGCAATGCCCGGATGATGTTTCAAGACGGTACGGGCTACCAGGAACGGACTCATGCTCAACTGAATGCAGCCCTGGCGCGCGGCGAGTTATTCATCGCATTTCTTACAACTTATCCCCGGTTCAGCATCAATCACTCGGTTTTGATTTATAAGCTGAAATCTTCATCGCCGAATCCCGGGGTTGATAAGTATCTCGTGTACGACCCAAATCATCCAGAGTCGCCGCGCGAGCTTACCTGGTCTGCACACGATCGCGCTTTCTCATTTCAAAAGGATTGGGATTTTATAGGCGGCTTCGTTCGCGTTTATCAGGTTTACGGCAAACCGCTGCAGTAAAAGCGATTCTAAGGAGAGCTCCATGCCAGAGAATCCGTCTCCGCCCACACCAACTCCGCCGCCCCCTGTACCTCCACCGGAACCGTTGCCGCCGAATCCGTCGCCGCCGGTAGCGAAACTGTAGCCGTCGCTCTGTGGGCGACGCAACCTATGCGCCACATCAGCTTCACGCTTCCCACAGGGAAGCGGCTACAGTTTTATTTTGCCCGCGGAAATAAAAAGCGCAGCGCCGGTTCGACTCTCACTGCCCAGGCTGCTTCGCTGTGATCGCCGTGGTCGGCTTCCATGTATTGAAGATCCTTTCCCGGTTTCCAGCCTTTCTCGACTAGTCGCTTGCATAGTTCGCGAGTTTGTTCCCAGCCCGGCTCGGCTGTGCCGGTATCGACCCAAATTTTCAGCGGTGGCTTTCGTTCAATAGAATCGACCAGTCGGTAAATGGCGAAATCATCCCACCAGACTGACGGCGACATCACCATCAGCCGGCGGAACGCATCCGGATATAAAATCCCAATGGCGAGCGTCACAAGTCCGCCGAGGGAGGATCCGCCGAGCCCAGTGTATTCCGAGTCAGGCTTGGTCCGATATTTTCGGTCGATGTAAGGTTTGAGTTCTTCCATGAGAAAATATCCGTAGAGACGCGCCAGACCGCGGCTGCGTTTCTTGCGTCTACCTTTTGTTCCGATCACGCCTGGCGTGGGCGTATATTCGTGGACCCGGTCTTCGCCCACGTTTGCGACTGCTACGACAATGACCGGCTCAATAATTCTAGTGCGGATGAGGCGTTCGGCCGTCTCGTCGACGCCCCATTCCACGCCGGCGAATGAAGTTGCAGCGTCGAACACGTTCTGTCCGTCGTGCAAATAGAAAACGGGATAACGTTTTCGCGAAAATCGCCGATAGCCGGGCGGTAGATACACCAAGATATCGCGCCGGTTCCCGAGGATTCTGGACGGGAACGCGCGGTGCACTTTGATGTTTCCGGTCAGGGTGTGCTTTCGCATCGAACCGAAACGCTTCGTTGAAGAAGAAACATAGTGCAAGGCCCTTGATTCGCCGCTGGACGAATTCGCCGCGGGGGACTTGCGATTTGCGGCGGCGCAACCAAGATGGTCGCGCTGTTTCAAACAGCTTTCTTAAACTCGCATTCTGGACAAAGCCGTTGAAACGGCTTCATTGCGCGTGCTGCGGCAACCACTGGGCTGAAGCCCAGTGTTAATGAAATTCGGGTCTTTCTCAATTATGTCGAGGGAGGTCGAGGATCTTTGGCTGATATTCCGAAGGTCCAGAGATTTCTCGACTTCGCCTTCGGCTTCGCTCGAAATGACGGAAAGGCAAACATGAAACTGGTAATCGCGGCGACAGGTGCAAGCGGAGCGATCTATCTGCAACGCTTGCTTGAACAGATCGATTGCGCGGCGCACGAGGTGCATCTCGTCATGAGCGCGTACGCGAGGGAGGTTGTGAAACAGGAACTCGATGGTTTCAAAATTCCTGCGGCAGTTTCGCAGCACTCTGAAAGTGATATGAACGTGCCGTTTGTGAGCGGCTCGGCGCGTTTCGACGCGATGGTGATCGTCCCTTGTTCGATGGCCACGCTGGGACGAATCGCTTCCGGCTCCAGCGATAGCGTGCTGTTGCGTGCTGCCGACGTTTTCCTGAAGGAACGGCGCAAACTGATTCTCGTCCCCCGGGAGACGCCTTGGAATTTGATTCACGCCCGCAACATGGTGAGTGCGCTTGAGGCTGGCGCCATTGTTCTCCCAGCGGTTCCATCCTTCTACAGTCGTCCCAGTTCCGTCACCGCCGTCGTCGACACAGTGGTTTGGCGCATTCTGGACCAAATCGGGTTGCCCAGCCCGGGTGTATATCGTTGGGGAGGAGAAGAGGGGTCGGCGAAAACGTCGCGCAAGAAAAGTTGAAGATCGAAGGCAGGCTTGCGCGGTGGCTGATCGCGTTTGGGGTTCGTTTGTTGCGGGCCTGGGAGCGTACCCTGCGTTACGAGGTCGACGATCAGGCGGGCATCGTCGGGAAACCGGTGACGGAAAATTATATCGGCGCGCTCTGGCACAATCGGTTGCTCATCTTCCCCTTGGTCTTGCGACGCTTTTTTCCAAATCGTGCTGGTGCCGCGCTGATCAGCGCCAGTCGCGATGGCGATTTGCTGACGGATGCCATTCAGCGTTTTGGCTACGATGTGATTCGCGGCTCCAGTTCGCGACTCGGCGCGAGCGCCATTCTTCAACTTACCGAGGTGCTTGTGTCCGGGCGCGACGTTGTCATCACACCCGACGGCCCACGTGGGCCAGTTTACGAACTTGGACCGGGCATCGTTTTTCTGGCGCAGAAGTCCGGTGCACCGGTGTTGCCAATGAATCTCGAATATTCGCGCTGCTGGCGGCTGGGTAGCTGGGACCGCTTTATTATTCCGCAGCCATTTTCCAAAGTGCGCGTGCTGATCAGCCGGCCGCACCGTGTGAATCCAACCGGCACACCAGAGGCATTCGAGGCCGAACGCCTCTCGTTGCAGAACGCGATGATGACGCTTATTGAAATGCGCTGACTCTTTGTCATTCTGAGCGCAGCGGAGCGAAGTCCAAGAATCCCGCAGCGCCGAGTTAAGCTATGGCAACGGGAGTTTTCGACTACGCTCGGAATGACACACACAACCATGGCGAAATTGATCGATGGCCGCGCTATTGCCGAAAGAGTTTACGTTGATCTTGGCCGTGAAATTGTGGAACTGAAGGCAAAAGGCGTTACGCCCGGTCTTGCCGTTATTCTCATTGGAGATAATCCAGCCTCGCGGGCTTATGTGCGTTCGAAAGACAAAATGTGCCGCGAGCTTGGCTTGCACTCGGTGAAGCTGGAGCTGCCGGCTTCGACGGCGCAGGACGAACTGTTGGCGCGCGTTCAGGAATTTAACTGCGACTCGAGAATTCATGGCATTCTGGTTCAGTCGCCGCCGCCGGAGCACATCGAGGAAGCAGCGATCGTGCGCGCGCTGGACCCGCGGAAGGACGTTGACGGATTTCACCCGGACAATGTCTCCAAGCTCGTCCTTGAGGATCCGAGCGGGTTTGTGCCGTGCACGCCGCTGGGCGTGCAACGCTTGCTTCTGGAAAGCGAGGTCGACATCAGCGGCGCGCACGTCGTGATCCTTGGCCGCAGCATGATCGTTGGCAAACCGCTGGCGCTTCTTCTCATGCAGAAGAACAGAAACGGCAACGCGACGGTGACCGTCGTGCATTCGCGCAGCCGCAATCTCAGGCAGATTACGCGCTCGGCTGACATTGTCGTCGCCGCGATTGGACGAGCAGAATTTCTGAAAGGTGATCACATCCGCAAAGGCGCTGTCGTTATTGACGTCGGAATTAATCGCGTCGAAGACGCCGTGAGCGAGCGCGGCTACCGGCTCGTGGGCGACGTTGCATTTGACGAAGTCTCGAAAAAGGCGAGGACGATTACACCCGTGCCAGGTGGCGTTGGGCCAATGACGATCGCGATGCTGATGGCGAATACGGTGAAAGCGGCGAGGCAATCGCTCGCATGAGTCCTAAAAGCTCAAAGCGTTCAAAGGTGACCGGGTCAGCCTGCTAAAACAATTTTTGCCGTCAGCAATTTCAGTATCGACGGATTAATTCGCGCAGTGTGAACAAAGAACGAGCCGAGTTGCGGCCGCAAGACCGCCGCGCGCGCGAGGCCATTGATCCATAAACGTCCGCGATACATTTGGGCGTAAGCGCGACCAAATTCGAGCAACGCCGAGTTCCGATTTTCGCCGCGAAGAATTTTCGCGATCGCGTTTGCGGCCAGTTCGCCGGAGCGCAGGGCGTAATAGATTCCTTCCCCTGTGAACGGCTCGACCACCCGAGCTGCGTCCCCGATGAAAAACAGATTTTCATGAGCAGCGAGAACCGGCGAACGGGTCAGCGGCGTGATCGTGCGCCAGGCTTGATTGGCAGGCAGATCAAATTGGCGTTCCGCCCATTTGCGTAGCGTGGAAACTGTCGGCGGCGTGCCGACGAGGCAGACATTCAACTGAGTCTCATTTACTGGAGCTTGGCCTGAGTAACCCTCAGGCAGAAATTGCAGAACGACGCGGTCGCCAAAATCTCGCGGCCGCGGCACGTGCGCTTGCAGCGCTACGCGTTCACGCTCCAGGGGCGGCAGCAAATTACAAAGTCGCGCCACGGTAGAGTTGCGTCCATCTGCCCCAACTAATATCCGTGCCTGAAAAAATTCACCCGAAGCAGTCTCAATGTTCCAATGGTCGTTTCTGCTCAGCCCGGTCGCAGTTGTTTGCTCGTGAATGTCCGCGCCGATCTCGCGAGCGCACCTTAAAAGCAGATCGTCAAAGAGGCTGCGTTTCACCGAAATCTCGTAATCGGTGTCCGATGGAAGCTCAACAATCACTTCCCGCCCATCGATTGCGGTGAACTCGACCGAACATAGTTTCGAATGCGGCAAATCCCGCACTCGCTCCGCGAGCTCGAGCCGCTCCAAGACGGGCCAGCACGATGGATTCAAACAGTCGCCGCACACTTTCTCACGCGGAAATTTTTCCCGGTCGAGTACCAGGGATTGCAAACCGGCCATTGCGCAAAATGCGGCGCAGCTCGATCCGGCCGGCCCGCCGCCGACGATTGCAACGTCAAAAAGCTGCATGAAGTTAATTGAACCCTGAAACAGCGCTGGCGCGCGATTTAATCACAGAGCACAATAATTCGCATGGGCTGGTCGATTCCAATCTTTCGTGTTGCCGGGATCCAACTGCGAATTCACATCACGTTTCTGCTGCTGATCGGGTGGATCGCATTTGCCTATTATACCCAGGGCGGCTCGTCTGCAGCAGTCGGCGGGGTCTTGTTCATTCTGTTGTTGTTCGCATGCGTGGTGTTGCACGAGTTTGGGCACGCTTTGGCGGGGAAAGCCTTCGGAATCAACACGCCCGACATCACGTTGCTGCCTATCGGCGGTGTGGCGCGATTGGAACGTATCCCCGACGAGCCAGTGCAGGAGCTCGTCATTGCAGCAGCAGGTCCGGCTGTGACCGCCCTGATCGCGCTCGGTGCGTTCATCGGCGGCGGTTCATGGGATTATCCGCCCACGACCAACACCAGCGTTCCCGATGTCCTATTCACGATGAACGTTGTGTTGCTTCTTTTTAATTTGCTGCCGGCGTTTCCAATGGATGGTGGCCGGGTTTTACGTGCGCTGCTCGCGACGCATATGAGCTATGCCCGCGCCACGCAGATCGCCGCGACGGTTGGACAAGGCTTCGCGTTCGTGTTCGGGTTTTGGGGTCTGCTTTCTAATCCATTCTTAATTTTCATCGCGCTATTCGTCTACATCGGGGCGTCGCAAGAGGCGGCGCTGGCGCAGATGAAAGATGTCTCGCGTCGCTTTCCAGTTTCCAGTGCAATGGTGCGCGAGTTCCGCACGCTTTCTGCCGATGCGAGCCTAGAGGAAGCCGTGGACGCGTTGTTGGCGACCTCGCAGCACGATTTTCCCGTTGTGGACGAAACCGGAAACGTCGTCGGCTTGTTGACGCGTCAGGATCTCATCTCCGCGTTGCGCAAGAATGACCCCACGCTTCGTGTGGGCGACGTGATGCGGCGCGATATTCCCACAGTAACAACCGGGACGCGTTTCGAGGACGCCTTTCGCATCATGCAGGAGTGCAATTGCCCGGCCGTGCCCGTGCTGGATCGCATGAAACGCTTGGTGGGTTTGCTAACGCCGGAGAACGTCACCGAGTTGATGATGGTACAATCGGCAATGCCGCAGCGGCGAGTTTTGTAAGCTGGTAGGGCGCGGCACTCCGTGCGCGCCGCCTCCGTCGCGTTTAGCCGAGAGAATTACGAGCTGATGCGCATCGGCATCAGCACGTAGAGGAATGGCGTTTGAATTTTCAAAACCCCGGGGCTCATCTCGTCGATGAGATCGAGGAAGACCTCGTCCTCAGTGAGGGCGCGTAACGGCGCCATAAGAAATTCCGGATTAAACGCGATGGAAAACTCGCGCCCCTTGTACGGAACCGCAAGCGATTCTTTCGCTTCACCGACTTCCGGCGTATTCGCGGTTATATCGAGGTTGTTCTTGCTGAAATTCAGTTTCACCGAGTGCGACTTGTCGCTGGCCAAAAGCGCGACGCGCCGCAGCGAATTTAAAAGCATTTCCCGTTCGAGCTTTACGCGCTCTTTCGCCTCGGCTGGAATCACCTGGCGGTAATTGGGATAATTGCCTTCGATCAATTTGGAGACAAGCAGGGTCTTGTTGAGATCGAATGCGATCTGGCCATTGCTCATGCTCACCTTGACGTCGCCGTCATCGGTAAGCAGGCGCTGCAACTCTGTCACCGCTTTGGTCGGAACAATCAGCTCCGCTTCGTGGCTGCGCGGAAATTCCAGTTCGATTTCCGCCATGGCGAGGCGCCGGCCATCGGTTGCGACCAGTGTGAGCTTGTTGTCCTTCAAACTGAACAGCACGCCGTTAAGCACGTAGCGGGTCTCGTCGGTGGAAATCGCGTAGGAAGTCTTGCGCAAGCCGTCGCGCAATTCCTTCTGCCGCATGGTGACGACTTTTGCGTCTTCGAATTTGGGCAGCGGCGGAAATTCATCTTCCGGCAACCCCAGGATCTTGAAGAAACTTTGACCGCTGCGGATGGAAGCGGCGTTTTTCCCATCGACATCGACCTGAATCTCGCTCGACGGCAGTTCGCGAACGATGTTGAAAACACGACGTGCCGGGAGTGTGGTCGCCCCTGCTTTATCCACGTGCGCTTCGCAAGTGCCGCGCACACCAACGTCCAAATCGGTGGTTGTCAGGTACAGTTCGTTCTCGTTGGCCTGCAGCAAAACGTTGGAAAGGATCGGCAGCGTCGTCCGCGTGCTGACCACGTTTTGCACCTGTTGGAGGGCTTCGAGCAGTTTTTCCTTTGTAACGCTAAATTTCATGATCAATAGCGAGCGCCTTAAGATGTAAATCGTTCGAATTTATTCGGCAACCGCAATCTCTCATGTCTGCCGCTTCTAGGCTTGGACGCGCTGCGCCCTACCGCTGGAGGGAGCTGTCAATGTACGAGATCGTCTGGCGAATGTTGTCCTGCTCGGCCATTCGTTTCTTTACTAGTTTGCAGGCGTGCAGCACCGTGCCGTGGTCGCGACCGCCAAAGGCGTCGCCGATTTCATTCAAGGACGCCTTGGTAAGTTCGCGCGCCAGATACATCGCCACCTGTCGTGGAAAAGCGATGCTGGCCGGGCGCCGCTTGCTCGTCATATCGGC
>DATFXC010000275.1:0-13124 GCA_035258625.1 Candidatus Udaeobacter sp.
GGTGTTAATGAAGAGATATCGCGCGTCTCTCGAGAATCGCACCGCCGGCGCAGTGATCTCTCAGCTCGGAGGATTGTCAGCTAACAATCGCTTACTAACGGATCTCATTGACACCGGCCTTTAGGCCGGTGCTTCGCCGCACTGAACGCCGTAAGCCGTTTTAACGGCTTCCCTGATCGTGCCAACGGACTCCGTGACGATTGATGAATTCCTTGAGTTCCTCTGCGTACGTTCGCACGCGGTGATGTTCTTCTTGATCGGCGATGTATCGCGCTACCAAGTCCACATTGGAATGCGACACCGAGAAAGCGCCATACCCTCTACCCATGCAAATTTTCCCGTAACGAGCTCGTTTGAATTAACCCAGTGAGAAGAACTTCCCTTTAAAAGTTGCACGACCTTCTCGATCGACAAGCCAGTGGGAACGTCAATCAGCGCGTGTACGTGATCAGGATTCACGAAATTGATCTTCATGTACATGCCCTGCTCGTCGGCATATTCCAGTAGATATTGCGAAAGACCCGCAGCTGCCTTTTTGTTTAAGACTCGCTCCCGATTCAACGTTCCCCAGATGAGGTGAACCCAGCATCGAGAGTACGAATGCATGGACATACGCTTGCGATCGTAAGCCGTTGAAACGGCTTGCGTCGATATCTCACTTAATGCACCGGCTTAAAAGCCGGTGTTAATGAAAGGCAGTCCACCGCTGATCAAGCTGCCAGTCATTGAACGTTCGACGTATGTCCTAATTGCCGGTTACGCCCCGCGGGCTTGCAGCCATTGTAGGGCGAAGCGGGCGACTTCGCGCGAGTTTTTCAGATCGAGTTTGTCTTTGATGTGCGCGCGGTGGGTTTCCACCGTCTTGGGGCTGAGATGCAACAGCTTTGCGATTTGACGCACCTCGTTGCCTTTGCCGATCAGTTCGAGGACTTCCAGTTCGCGGTCGCTCAGGCGCTCCACAGCGTCCACTTCGCCTTCGGCTTGGCGATGTGCGAACTTCGTGATTACCTGTGCGGCCATGGCCGGGCTGAGATAAGGCCGTCCGTTAAAGACTTCGTGGATTGCTTGAACCACATTTGCCATCGCTTCATGTTTCATCACGTAGCCGTCCGCTCCGGCACGCAGCGCACGCAACGCGTAGAGTGATTCGTCGTGCATCGAAAGCACCAGAATCGGCAGCTTCGCAAATTCCGCGCGGATGTTTTTGATCAGCTCAATGCCGTTGGCGCCCGGCAAACTTAAATCGACAATCGCCATATCGGGAGCCAGCTTGCGAATCACATCCATCGCTTCCGCAGCGTTGCCCGCTTCTCCGCAGACGGCAAACGAACTATCGGAATTAATCAATTCTTTGAGCCCTTTGCGGAATAGCGGGTGATCATCCACGATCACGATCTGTTTCGCTTCCGGCGGATTGCATTTCGGATTCTTATTTGTGGAGCGCGCAGCGGGCATCGGCTTCGGCTCAGTCTGTTGCAACATACTCAAGGACGAGAATCAAGACTCTCTTGATCCTCTTTAGGGATTCGCCGCTCCTTGCCGCTCTAGATGTCGAAAATTTCGGTCCACAGTGACCGTCGTCCTTAGGAGTTTACGGTGGCATGGGCAGGGTCATCGCAATTTTGTGCTTTGGACGACCGCGACGCATGATGCGGCACATAGCAGGACACACGCGTGCCGCGGGCTTGCGGAGACTCGACTTCCAACCGGCCGCCCATCAACTGAGCGCGGTAATTCATGATGTGAAAACCGAGGCCTTGCTGTAGCTGGAGTTCTTTGGCAAATCCGATCCCGTCATCGATCACGCGCAAGACCATTTCCTGCCGGACTCGCTCCAGTCTGACTACGATTTGCCGAGCTTGAGCGTGTTTGTTGGCGTTAATCACCGCCTCGCGTGCAATGCGATACAAATGCGCCGCGGCCGCGTCGTCCTCGATACGAAACGATGGTTTCACTTCCAACCGGCAGGGTACTCTCCAGATTTCCCGGTCAGCCAGGTCCTCCAACGCGGCAATGAGTCCCGCTGCATCAACGTCTATCCGGTGTAGCGCGCGGGAAAGGTTCCGCGTATCGACAGCAGCATCGTTCACCAGCTGCGCGATTTTATCGATATCAGCCGCGTCGATGACGCGATGAGTTCTTAGCCGCAACGCCATCGAGCGCGCCATGAATGCTACTGCTGTGAGATGTTGACAAAGCCCGTCATGCAGTTCCTGGCCCAGGCGCTGTTGCTCACGGTCACTGACGGAGAGGATTTCCCCCTCTAGTCCCTTGCGGCGCTCGATCTCGCTTTTCAATTCAGAGTTTGCGACACGTAATTCCTTGGTGCGTTGATCAACCATTAGTTCCAGAGCTTCCTTCGATCTTTGCAGTGACACCTCGGCCCTTTTGCGCGCAGTTATATCAGTGTTCGTTTCTAGAATAGAAACCGGCTTGCCGCCCTTATCGCGATCGAGCGACCAGCGACTCATCACGACGACTTTGCTGCCGTTCTTGCGCCGGTGAATGAGTTCGCCGCTCCAGTGACCATCACGCTCAAGTTTCTTTCGGATCTGCCCGATCGATTGGGGAAATTCTGTGCACAATAATTCATGTGTGACTTTCCCTAACGCCTCTTCATCCGAGTAGCCATAGAGATCTTTCGCTCCGTGGTTCCAGAAAGTAATGCGGTGCGTCATGTCGCATATGAAAATGGCATCGTTGGTCAGATTGAGCAGGCGCGCTTGCTCGGCTAGCCGTCGCTCTACGGTTTTACGTCCGGTGATGTCACGGGCGATTTTGGAAACGCCGATAATTTTGCCCTCTGCGTTTCTGATCGGTGAAATAGTCAAGGAAACGTCGATCAATCTTCCATCCTTGCGACGACGGATCGTTTCGTAGTGATCGATCGATTCACCGGAGCGAATTCGACGAAGAATTTCGCTCTCTTCGTACTGACGCTTTGGCGGGATTAAGGTGAGAATCGATTTGCCGATGATCTCTTTCGGTTTGTATCCAAAAATGCGTTGAGCGCTTTGGTTCCAATCGGTGATGATTCCGTTCAAATCTTTTGCCACAACCGCGTCGCGCGACGATCGAACCAACGCTGCGAATCGCATCGCTGCCTTCTGGGTATATTTCTGCTCGGTAATATCTCGAAACACCACGACCAGACCGGTGATTGTGTTGTCTTTGCGGATCGGCGATGAGCTGTAGATGACGTCGAAAAAAGTTCCGTCTTTGCGAATGAAGACGTCCTCACAGTTGGTAAGAGATTTTCCGTTTTGCAAAACATGCAGAGCCGGGCATTCGTGCGCTGGAAAAGGCGAGCCGTCGCGATGCTTGTAATGCGTGACATCATGAATTTTCTTGTCACGCAATTCTTCGAAGCTCCAACCAAACAATTTCTCGGCAGCCGGATTCATCGTCGTGACCAATCCCTCGGCATTTACGGTATATAGTCCTTCGCCCATGTTGCTCATAATGGCTTCATCGAACTCCATCGCCTCGTGAAGCCGTGCTTCTGCCGCTTTGCGCTCAGTTAGATCGATAATGGCAGTTTGAAAGAGCGCTGCGCCATTGTGCAAAGAGGCGGTGACTGACGTGCTGTTGAGCTCAGCGTGAATGATTTTGCCTTTTGCATCCTTGAGCCGCAGCTCGGTTTTCACCCGGGTCTCCGAGCATCGGCACTGTAGCAGATGATGCAGAAACAGGGTCGTGTCGTCTCTGGAAACGAAAACGAGAAACGGCATCCCGATAATGCGTTCACGCGGTAATCCGAAAAGCTGCGAGGCTGTAAGATTGATTTCCGTAATCCGGCCTGAACGATCGAAGCTCACGTAGCCGTTCGGCGCGAACTCGTAAAGATCGGAATATCGCTGAACGACGTGATCGATCTTCACTTCAGCTGGTATCCGACCTCTTGAAGTGGAACCATCAGTGTGAATGGCTTTCATCAGATCTAAAGATAAAGGCGGCGCGTCCTTGGAGCTGACCGGCGCCGCCCGTTTTTGCGAAGCACTGCCGGCTCGCTGCTTTCTCATGGTTCCGGTACTAAATTCCCTGACCGCGCGTCGAAGCGATGCCTGTGACTTGCGCCTTCTGCTACGGGCGACCTTTCTTTTATTCATACGCGGCGCCGGCGCACGGCGTCTCTACTATCGTTTTTTCTCGCTTACCCCTCCGCTGTTGATGTCCACCAGCGTAAGGACTGCGCCGTCAATCTTATTATCGGCGGTGCGATACGGGCGGATGCGCAGTGAATAGCGGCGATCTTTATTGTCCCGTACCTCGCGCTCGCGAACGCTGAGTGTATCGATCACGTCGTGTAAAAGTTTTTCAATATCCGGGATCTCGATGTCCGGTTTAAGCTCAGTCATCCGGCGGCCGACATCGGTGTCGGTAATATTAAATGCCTCACGCGCAGTGGGCGTGGCGCGGCGGATCGTCAGGTTGTTATCCACCATCACAATCGGCAGATGGATGCTGCTCAAAAGGTTATTCAGGTCACTGTTGATCTGCATGATCTCGAGGTTTCGATTGCTTAGTTCTTCGTTGAGCGTGGTCAGCTCTTCATTGGTCGATTGCAGTTCTTCCTTTGCTGTCTCCAGCTCTTCGTTGGTCGATTGCAACTCTTCATTGCTGGATTCGATTTCTTCATTTGCCGATTTGAGTTCCTCGTTCGTCGCTTCCTGTTCTTCGATGATGACCTGAAGCGATTCCTTGGTCGAGGTCAGCTCATCGCGCAAATGCTGGATCTCGTCGGTGCCAGCCCTTTTTTTGCCTTTCCCTTTTTTCTTCCTGGTCATCTCCCTTTGCTCAGCGTTTCCGTCTTCAGCAAAGATGACAAGCGCCCAGCCCTTGTCGGAATTTGGCACTTTAAAGGGTACCACCTCGATTCTCACCTCAGCCACATGAGCATCACGCTTGATGAGTGCCCGTTCTTTACGCGCCGGCTGGGCCGTTCTCAAAGCGCGATGAATGGTTGCGCGCAAATCGGGCACCAGGCTCGGCTTTGCCATGTGTAGCAGATTCAAAGTGGCAGGACCGGCCGCATGCTCCAGATATGGTGCGGTTTTTCCGCGAAATTGACGCACATTCAAATCTTCATCGATCACGACGCCCGCCGGGGCATACGTGCCCAGCATGATCCGGTCAGCCACATGCTGAACTTGCGAATTAAAGTCGCGGCCTTCGGATGACGGTGACATGCGTGCCGGCTCCAATGTTCTAACCTCCGCGAAGGTGCCATGAGGAAGATGCATCTCGAGCTCCGGTCGCCCGGGGAGGACTTTTTTGGCGTAAATTTTTGCGCGTTTGTCCATCAACTCGAACATGTCGCTGAAAATCCCGATTGTCTCAGAAGGACCCAGAATCAAGTAGCCGCCGTGGTTCAAGGCGTAATGAAAGATAGGTAAGGCGCGTTTCTGCAACTGAGGGCCAAGGTAAATCAAAACGTTGCGGCAACTAATGAGATCAATCCTAGAAAAAGGTGGGTCGGCGGTGATATTTTGCCGCGCAAAGGTGCAGAGATCCCGCACCGAGCGATTTATTTGATACGTGCTGTCGAGCTTTTTGAAAAAACTCTGCAGGCGTTGTGGTGAGACATCCTTCTCGATTGCGCTGGAATAGATGCCCAGGCGCGCACGATCAATAGCCATCTCACTCAAATCCGTGCCAAAAACCTGCACGCGCATGGTTGAGGCGGCGGCCCCGAGCGCTTCGAGAATACAAATCGCCAGCGAATAAACTTCTTCACCCGTGGCACAGCCAGGGACCCAGACCCGCAAATCACCTTTCCGGCCCTTCTGTTTGATCAGCGCCGGAATAAAGCGCTTCTTTAACGCCTTAAACGCGCCCTCATCTCGAAAGAAGCGCGTGACGTTGATGAGCAAATCGTTGAAGAGCTCCTGGATTTCCTTGTCGTTGCCGCGCAAAAAATTGGCGTATTGCCGCAGCCGCTCGATCCGGTGCAACGCCATTCGCCGCTGTATCCGGCGTTGCAGGGTGCTTTGCTTGTAGGCCGTGAAGTCCACGCCGGTGTACTTTTTTAACGTGAGGAAAATCCGGCTTAAATGGTCAAGGTCGGCGTACTCACTATCAGGCCCGGCGCCGTCCTGCGGCGCCTTCTGAATATAGGGATGCTCGGCAATTCGCCGCAGCTCGCGCGCAATTTCCTTCGGCGACAATGCCGCATCTACAAACCCCGACTGAATTGCGTTGCGTGGCATTGCGCTGAACTTCGCACTATCATCCTGAGCGAAGGTGATTCCGCCGGCCGCTTTGATTGCCCGTAAACCCGCCGTCCCGTCGCTGCC
The DNA here is from genome assembly GCA_035258625.1 of Candidatus Udaeobacter sp. Lineage (GTDB taxonomy): Bacteria > Verrucomicrobiota > Verrucomicrobiia > Chthoniobacterales > UBA10450 > Udaeobacter. The sequence continues at coordinate 6,297 of DATFXC010000275.1, forward strand.
GCTTCCAGATAGCACGACGCCAATTGCGCGTGGCCCCTGTGTCTCCGCCAGCGACTCGAAAAACTGATCAATCGCCACGTTCAGTCGTTCCGTGCGCTTAACCAAAGTGAGTGCGCTGTTTTTGTAGATCACGCACTTGTTCGGGGGCTGGACGTAAACCGTGTCTGGCTCCGGTTTGACGCGCCCGGTAATTTCGATCACGGGCATCTGAGTGACCTTCCCCAGTAAGATCGGCAACCGGCTGGCGTGATGTGGATCGAGATGTTGCACGATCACGAACGCCATCCCGATTTTAGGCGACAACTCTTTTAACAGGTCCATGGTCGCTTCGAATCCGCCAGCTGAACCGCCAATGCCGACGATGGGACAACTCAAATTTTTCTTCAGAACCTTTGGACGCAATTGTTGCGCTACAGGTTTAGATTGCGCCGATTTTGTGCGGTTCGGTTTTGCTCGCGAACGGGACGCACGCTTCGATGTTGGCTTTGCAGCCATGGCGTCCCCAATTTTACTACCAGCCTTCTTCTCATACAAGCTTCGATTAAAGCAAAACAGCCGGAGGGCGGCTGTCTCCACCATTCGTCGTCGACGTATCTCGATGGGACCCGGGCCACCCTCGGCCCGCTGTTCCGGACAATTGCGGCCTAATACCTTGCGAGCCGCGAATCATTTATGAGGGGCGGCTTCTCTCCATGACTAAACGCAACATCATTGTCGTCGGCACTTCAGCCGGCGGAGTTGAAGCGCTTTGCGAGCTTAACAAGCACCTGCCACCGGATCTCGGCGCTTCGGTTTTTGTCGTGATGCATATCGGCAGTGAATCGCTGTTGCCCCAAGTGTTGAGTCGTTGCGGAAATCTACCCGCTGTTTTTGCCGAGCACGAGAAACGCTACGAACGCGGATGTATCTATTGCGCGCCGGCAAACTGTCACTTGTCGATCAACGACCACAAGACCGTCCTCAGGCGCGGGCCGCGCGAAAACGGGCATCGTCCCGCAATTGATGTGCTGTTTCGCAGCGCTGCACGCCAACATCGCTCCAAAGTTGTCGGCGTTGTACTAAGCGGCGGGCGCGATGACGGCTCGGCCGGCCTTTTCGCAATTAAGGCACGTGGCGGCGTCGCTATCGTTCAGGATCCTGCCGAAGCTGTCACACCTAATATGCCCGAGAATGCTCTTAACATGGTTGACGTCGATTTTTGCCTGCCGATTCGGCAAATTGCTGACGTTCTCGTTCAGCTGGCGAATGGTAAGGCCACCGAATCGCCAAACGGAGGAAACAATATCGAGGATCAAGCAACCGCCGATCGGCCGCAAAGCGAACCGCCGGGCGATCAAATTCCGGTCGCTTGCCCGGAATGCGACGGACCGCTCTACGAGTTGAAGGATGGCGGGATCGCGCACTTCCAATGTTTCGTAGGACATCGCTTTTCGCCCGAAAGTTTGAGCGAACAACACACGGAGGCTTTGGAACGCGCGCTATGGACGGCTATTCGCAAATTGAAAGAACGCGTCGTTCTACACAAGAAGCTGGTCGAACGTAAAAAACGCAACAAAGGCGAAACTGAACTGATGAAACGGCTTGGAGAATCAGTTGCTAGCGCCGAAAGCGATCTCAAGCTCCTGCGCGAAATTCTGGAGTGGATCTAGGGCAACACGTTGGGCACGTTCAGGTAGCGCTCGCATGGGGGTGCTCCAGACGATCGGTCTGACCCGGTCTGTTGCTGCCTATGAAGCCGCCGTCGCGGACCTGGTGGCCAGACGTTCCTCAATCAGATTGCGCTCAACCTCCCAGTATCTGAGCGCTGAAAGAAGCAGCCTGTCAGGTTGGTCATTTAGGAGAGACTCATCGATGGCACTCGCATCCCGTTCGGGATCTTTCGTGGCTCTTTCCAGTTTGCGTCTGGATTTTACTCTTCGCCACCCTCCGCGTCGCCGTCGTGCTGCTCCCGTCACCACTGTTTGCGTCTTTTGTTCTCTCTGCCTGTAATTCGCATCACAATTCGGGAGCGGCCTTGATTACATCTTTCCGCCCCCCTATATCAACAGCAGCGAAACTCCAAAGTTTCGCGAGCTGGTGGGGCGTGCAATCCTCTGCGCACCGAACGCTTCAGCACTCGGGCGGCTGGCGCAGACGCACTGTGAACGATCGCGTAGGCTCGCTCGTCCCGTTAGGCAGCTGCTGGCCGGCCAGGTATTGCGTGTCGAATGCCCGAAGCGCTGCGGCGACGGTCGCCCCAATACCGACGATGCCTTCTTCCAAGCTTGACCCAAGTAGCGCGATCCAAAGATCGCTACGAAAGAACAGTTGGGGGTGACGCATATCGGACGGGCTCCCCGGATGCGCGTCGCAATAAAGCTTCATTTGTTCGATCGCCGTTGCGGCAGAGTTCACGACGCAGCGCCGACGTGGAGCGCGACCGTTCCTGTTCATTCTCATCTAGAACGCGCGCCTCGGGGGAATTGGATGTGATTTTTTCTGTAGCCGGGACCGTTGATCCCGGCCACATGAAGATATGCCATCACTATTTCCCGGTCAGCGACCCCGCTCCAGGCTCTGCTCAGATCGGATTTTCACCTATAGGAGAATCTACCATGCGCCCGATTGTGCCCACTGTTTACGGGAAGGTAATATTTGGAACCGTGGCGCTATCGACAGCAACTAAATTGTCGGACGACGAAAAACTGGAGGCGCTGCGCCGGCTCGATCAATTTCGGCAGTGGCCTTCGCTGGAAGAGAAACGTTACTGCCTGGTTTGCGGCAAGATCATTACGGGGCAGGAAATCCAAGTCGTCGGCGGAACACGCGGCAACGGAGCGCTGCGGATGAACTGTCCAACGGAAGGTTGCAACTCAATTCCGATGGACTGGGTGCTGCCTACGGATGAGATCCTCGCCAAAGCGGAAAGGATGGCAATCGAACAGCGCGGAGCCTCGGCCGTAAAGCCGCCTGCTGGTACGAACGGCCACGGCAGAACAGTGCGCGCTGGCAGAGAAAGTGACGACTTCGTGTCGCGATTGCGTAAATTCGCTTTTCATTTCAAGCGACACGCCTAGAGCTGTCCCTCCAATCCCTGCGGGTTGTGAGCTTCCCGGCGGGCCCGCAGGGTGACAGTTTCTGGAGTTAGCTGAATCGCTTCGTTAGGCTCTCGATATCGGCTCGGCGTCCGGTCTTGTTGTGTACTGCCACGCTAATAAAACGGCGAGCACAAAAAGCAAAGGAGCGGTGATAACGCCCGGCGTGTACGTCTACTGTCGAAGCGTCCTGACCACATGTCCAATGCCGTTTATGATTTCGATCATTACCCAAAATACGATGAAGCCACCTCCCTCGGCCCAACGGCGCCGAACTCGCCAGAAAAAACACCAAATGCCAAACGTCAAAAAGTGCAACATTGATGACGATAGAGCCAAGGCGACGATCGTGACTCACCAAGCCGGTAATTACTATGGCTGGCGGGAAGACTGCCCACAGCCGCCCGACGTACTCTTCAACGGAGTGGGCCGCCTGAATAGTACAAGCGCCGCAAAGGTTGCATCGAGACGAGTCATCGAGAGAAAAAGCCTAAACGAGAAAGCGATAAGCCACGCAGAGATTTGGCAAACAATCTGGAGTTACTCGGCAATGGCGCGGTTGTCCTCAGCTCGTGGTTACTGAGCCGAGGACATAGATTGTCCACGCGGCCGTTGTTGTTTCACTGACCCACCGCGTGGACTCCTTGCCTGTGGCAAGCGGGCGCTGGACGTCGAGCACTCTCAACCCTGCACGTTCAAATAAGCGCCGGTAGTGAGCATCAGTGCAGAAGACATCCTCGACGGGACGATGGTCAGGAACGTCCAGCATGATTATGCGGACCCGATCACCATCGCCCGCGTGGCGATTCCCTGGAAAATCTCGCGTGCTAAAGGATGCCCATTCGTTGACGTAGATTGCGGGTGAAGAAACAACCAGGAGCAGGCATCCATCCGGAGCTAGAAGAATGCGCAGCCCAGTCAGGGCGTCAGCCTTTGCGCCGTTGGGCATGTTGTCAAACGCGAAGGCAGCCAAAATGATATCAAAACTGCCTGGCGCGAACTCGCCCGCAATGTCGTCACGAACAAGGTGGTACTCTCCCGAAGGGTCGAGCGCACGCGCTTGATGCAACATTGCTTGCGAGATATCTGCGCCGATTACGTCCAGTCCGAGATTTCTAAGGAATCGGGTCGATCGACCGGTTCCGCAGCCGAAGTCTAGCGCGCGAGAGCCGTGGTTATAGCGGCGAATCAAGGCAGGCAAATCGCGAAACGCGAGATAGTACGTTCCAGGAAACTGAAGCGTCGCATACGCGCGCGCCCGTTCCTCATCTTCGTACACGTTGCCGAAAGTGCGGTTCATCTGGAAACTTTTGGATTCGCTAGCAAGAACAATGTCAGTGGCTGGCTGAAGGCGATTGGTTAGGCTTCTGGGGTCTTTCCTGTGCTGACATCGAAGAGGAAGATCTTTCCGTCCGCGCGCTCCACCTTTAACCCCCCTCCGGGTCGATGCCATAGACGATGCCCCAATGATAGTGCGAAGCAGTATGTTGCAGAATGTGATGGCCCGGTACGAAATCTCTGACCGTGATATCGCGAAGCTTTTTTCCTTCGCGCCAAAACGTGAGTAGCACGAGGTCGTCAGTGAAATCGAGCGGAATGAGATTCAATCCATCGTACTGCTTAACCAGATGCTTGCCGTCGTTGGCGACGAACAAGCTGCGATGCCAATCGGGAAGGCACCAAAGCACTTTGTGTCGCTTTGTATCCTCGATGTGGGTTCCAGCTTTCGGCTCCGAGACGGCGCGCATGCAGCCGCTCGGACTCATGACGATGGTTTTCGTCGGCGGCGGCAGAGGCGTGTCGGCTTTAGCGGTGTAGACTGCGATCAAAATCGCGACCACAACAAGCGCTCGCATAACCCTAACTAGAATTCAGTCCCCAAAATTGCGCATTTCAAAGCCGCAATTTTTCGACCTGATCCGAAAATCGGATCTAGCGTCTGTCGGTCATGGCCTGGAACTGCCCGCCCTTCTCCCATGGTTCCTGCTTGTTCCACGGGATCTGGGATCCGCCATGATCGTCTGGATCGTTGACTAGGGCGGTTTGCTTCTGTGCGGCGCATGAGGTCAGTGCGACTACGAATGCGCAGAGCAAAACGGGAACGACGACTGTTCGCAGCTTAAGGACTTGTGCCAGCATAAATTACACTATCTCCAGGTTCTACTTGGACGCCGCGCGCCAAACTGTTGGTCATGATATCGCCGATGGCGGTCGCCGGTTCAACTGAAGAAATGCGAATTTTTCCGATCAACGTCCCGTCTCTCACTACGAGCATTTCGGAGTTCCGCTCCACGCCGTTGCGTGCGCCGAGATTTAGAACCACAAAATTGTAGGCCTGATTGTACGCAAGCACAGTTCCGTGCACGCCAGCGCGATGACTGCTGACTCTTTCGCGCTGTGCACTCACGACCTCGCGTCGTTTTCTTGCTTCCGCCTTGGGCGCTGCTTTGGGCTCGCTCGTCCGCTCCTGCGCATTTTGAAGTTTTTCGGCGAGCAACGCTTTCTCTTTCTCCGCGCCATCGAGCTGCCGCCGGAGATCGTCGACTTGCGATTGAAGATCGCCGCTCTGCGCATTGTCGGGGGTCGCCGGCGCGCTGCCGGACGCGGATTCACTCGATCCCGCTGCGCGCTGGCGCAGCGCAATGATCTCTTGCTGACCGGCGTCTAATTTCCCTTGGAGATCGGCTTTCTCTTTCTCCGCTTGCGCGAGTGCTGCTTCAGCTTTTGCGGCGCGATCTGCATCAGCAGTTTTCCCCTGTTGTTTCGCTCCGGAAGATCCGCCCGTTGGCGTGTTCGCTTTCGCCTGCAATGGAGCGCCGGGCGTCGCCCCATTTGCCCGAAGCGCTCTCACTTTCTGGCCGTTCAAGAGAGCGAAAAACGCCGCGAGCAAGAGAAAAACGACCGCCAACCCGCTCAAGCTTCTGGGGGTGACCGCTAAAGCGCCGATTCCCGTTGCGCCATAAGCATGCCTTTTAACAACGAATCTCACGGAAATGCAATCACGATTTCGCCCCGCCCATAAACCTGTGGTGCCCAGTCGTCAGTATGCCCGCACGGGTCGCCTCTCCTTTACAAGGAGAGAGGCTTTTAAGGCCACCAGGCATGGTTGAAAAAGCACGATCGGTTTCAATGCCGATTGCGTTTCTCGGATTTTCGATCCATAGAGACTCCATGGGACAGCAGCACCGGGTACGAATCAAGCGCAAGAGACGATTAGCATATTTGCGACGCAAGAATGCGTCGTTGCGAGCTGCCGCAGCGAGGCCGGCGCCGGCGAAACAACAGGCACTGAAAGAGTCTGTAGCGGCGGAGTAATTCTGATTCGATCACAGCGTCATTTCGGTCGCTGCTGTTACGCATCTGATTAACACCTCGCTTTAGCGAGGTGCTTCAACATGATTCGCTCTTATAACCGCTTCAGCGGTTTCGCGCGCCACAGGAAAACCGCTAAAGCGGTTCGCGGGTTCTCGACGCAATTGCGACCTCGCTGAAGCGAGGTGTTAATGAGCGAAAGACAGCCGTTCGAACGCAGGATTCATTCAATGGAAAAAGACGTATAGATTATCCCGATGCTGTCGCGGGCGCGTTATCTGATCGTCGATGGGCACAGCGTCATTTTTGCCTGGCCGGAGTTGCGCAAACTTCACGCGCGCCGGTCATCGCTGGCGCGCGAAGCGTTGATCAAGCAGTTGCGCGATTATCAGGATTGGACCGGTGTGCGGGCGGTAGTCGTTTTCGATGGGAAAGGGAAAAA
>DATFXC010000276.1:0-6958 GCA_035258625.1 Candidatus Udaeobacter sp.
GTTTTCCGACCCAGAAAGGAGGCGCGCAATGAACGCTACTAGCCAGAGCAAAGCGCCTGTAATCGCGCCGAAACAAACAGCGGCGACTATGGAAGCCAAGCCTGCGCCCGTTGAACCTCGTCCGTTGGGCGAGCTACTGAACGCTATCAGTGCTATTCTGCGGCGCTATGTCGTGTTTCCGTTACAGGAACAAGCGAACGTGATTGCGCTGTGGGTGGTTCACACATGGCTGATAGATGCGTTCGATTACACGCCATACCTAAACGTGTTTGCTGCTGCTAAACGCAGCGGAAAGAGCCGCGTCTTAGAGGTTCTTGAGTTGCTTTGTCGAAACCCGGAGCTTACCCAAAGTGGAAGCTCTGCGGCGCTAATTCGCAGCATCGACGAAGCAAAACCGCCGACGTTTCTACTGGATGAAGTCGACGGGATCTTTGGCAAAAAGAACGACGCGGAGGCGGAGAATACACGCCGATTCCTCAACGCGGGATTTAAGCGCGGGGCAAAGTTCCTGCGGTGTGTTGGGCAGGGCGCGGCGCTGGAAGCTAAGAAGTTTCCCGCGTTTTGTGCTAAAGCATTAGCAGGCATCGGAAGGTGTTTGCCCGATACGGTTCTAGATCGCAGTCTGCCCATCGAGCTTGAGCGGCAGCCGCGGGAGAAAAAGGCTGAGCGGTTTCGGGAACGCGAAGTTAGGCCGGTAGTTGAACCTATCCGCGCCGAGCTAGAAGCATTGTCGCACCAGCCCGGACTAATTGATACGCTTCGGGCATCTCGGCCAATGTTGCCCGAGCAGCTAAACGACCGCGCCCAGGACATCTGTGAACCGCTTTTGGCGATTGCTGATCTGGCCGGCGATAGCTGGCCGGAGAAAACTCGCGATGCGCTTGTGAAGCTCTACGGACAAGAAGAAGATGAGGACAAGGGCGTTAAGCTACTGGCAGCAATTAGAGACGTCTTTGACGAGACCGGCGAGGACAAGCTAGCAACAAGGCAGCTCCTAGACGCACTCATTGCCATTGAGGACGGGCCGTGGGCGCTAATGTTCGAGGACGCCTTAAAGCACGATAAGGTTCAAACCGCTGCCTCGAAGCTGGCGCGGATATTGAAGGACTACAGGAAACCCGACGGCGAACGCCTCAAGCCGCACAAGATCAGGATAGGAGATGAGACTGTTCAGGGCTTCTACCGGGCGGATTTTGAAAGGGCATGGGCGCGCAATTTGCACAATTCCTCGCCTGTCCCTAACCCAAGTGGAACAAGTGGAACACTGGAACAAGACCCATCCTTTACGAGGGAAAAAGCATGTTCCGCTTCCGGTGAGGCAGACTGGAACACAAGTGGAACAGTGGATTACCCTCGTGAAAACGCGAAATGTTCCACTGTTCCGGCTGTTCCACCTACCATAAAGAAAGGGGCCGCTACATTGCCCAAAAGCCCTTTCCCGGACGTGTCGGACGAGGAATGGGCAGAGTATGAGTCGCGATTTAACGCGAGCAAACTGGTCTATCCCGGCGGCTGGTTGCGGTTCCGGGATGCAGCTGACTTTGCAGAGTTTTGGGGCGGCGAGCCCCCTCTGCCTGAAACCTGCGCTGGCCTACACGACTCTCCTAGCCGGGAAGACCTAGAAAGCTGCTTAGACACGCTGTCTTGTAGCCGCAGCCTGGCGGATGAGCCGGACGGCTTCTACTACCACTGGACACGCCATGTTGCCCGCTGCCGAGACTGCCAAGAGGCGGAATGGATAGCACAAGGCTTCGAGGTCGTGAACGGGTTTCCGTGGGGCGATTGGAGCCTGACCACTGCCGAGCGAATCGCCGAGCAAAAGAAGAACGCGCTGGAAGAGCTAGCGCGATGGGAGCAACGGCAGCAAGAGCGGCTCGTTGCTGAAGCAAGGGCGTTGTTCTACGCGACTCCGGCAACTCACTAACGGCAACAATCCCCGGCAGGTAATCAATCCCCGGCAGGTAATCAATCCCCGGCAGGTAATTTCGGCCGCCCGACTGTTTCCCAGCGCGCGAGAGAAAGCCTTAACCTAGCTGAACTGAACAGTGTCAGTCTGTGCTGACAGACAGACTGACTGTCTGAACTGACAGCACTGTCCGACTGTAACTGACTGGTTCCGTTGCCGACTGCCGTTTCAGCGGCTCACGCGCGTGCATACCGCGTGCGGGGAATGAGTAAGGGCCTCGCGTGCGCGTGGGAACGTCTCACGCGGGCCAGTATGGTCTGCCCGCAAATGTTACGACCGTTACGAGCTTTCAGGCACTGAAGCGGTCAGCCTCGCGCGCGCGCGCGTACGCGCGCGGAAACAGTCGTCTCACGGCTCCTGGGGGCGCCGGCGCAGGTATGGGACCCACCGCGGGCCCCACCCGGGTCTCGGTCTGGCCGGCACCTGGGCCTCTCCTGCCAGGGCCGGGCCGGCGTGTGCGAGAGCCGGTCACTGGGGAACACCGACACGCGAGAGAGGATAGTATATTCGCGCGACTCGCCCGGCGATATTTGCGGCCGGAACGCAACCCCAATACCGGCTATCGTAACTATTGTAAGAATTGTCGCCGAGAACGAAGTAGTTGTCTGCTGGTACTCGAAACTCTTCATCCGGTCGCGCAAGATAGCCGCGCGGCGCGCTGGCATAGCCACGGTATCCATCTTTCGCGCTCATCACACGACTGAATCCAGGGCCTGAGGCGAGTCGGCCGTTTACGTAAAGGAATGGCGGATCGATCCGTAAGGTGTCGCCGGGAAGTCCGGCAAGGCGCTGGACGTAACGCGTGTCTCCTTGATCTCGCGCGATCCCGGCCTTGCGGGAGTCCGCTTCGATGCCCGGGATTCCCGCAGTACGAAACACGACGAGTTCTCCACGGCGCGGCTGGATTAATCTGTAAGTCAATTTATCAACAAACACATAATCGCATATGTCAACCGCACCACGCGCAATGATGTCGCCGGGATGATAAATGCGGCCCGGGAAAATGTTGAAATAATACCTGAGCGTCTCGGGCGGCGCATAGACAAGAAATCTTTGCCGCTGGCAGATCAGGCGGGAGAAAGTGGAAGAGAAGGATGCCCGCTGCGGCTGAATTTCAAGAATCTGGTCATCGTCCCGTGAGGTAACGTCGATGTAATTGCGACCGAGCACAACAAAGTCGGCGATTTGCCGGGAAAAATCGGGTGCTGATTCATTGCGCGGATGTCCGATGGTTCCCTTCAATGTCGGCTGCATCGCACCTGTTGGAATTCTAAGAGGTTGCGCCGCGAGGTACGCCGCAGAGAGAAAAATCACACTCGCGATCGAGACAAGCGCGAAAACCAGCGCGAAAGCGATAAAAAGCGGGAAAGTCAATCTGCCTGCCCTGAAACTATCGACAAGCATTGCCAGAGCAGCAACCCCAAGCAAGAGGGCAGCGGAAAGGCAAATCCAAGTTGGCACCGCGGTCCACATGAAGAGCAATGCCAAAAGAACGCTGGCTAAATAGAGTGCAAAAAACCAGGCGACTCCCCGAAGAACACGTCCGGCACGGACCAGCCCAAAGCCGGGAACAAACAGGCTGAGCAACACGCCCAACCATCTTCTCTTCGAAACTGTTGGTGAGGATTGCATTACGGCTGACGACGAATCGTCGATCATTGCGGCAGTCCAGCGTAATTATCGAGTTTTCAAGGTAAAGACAAAAACGCTGAGATCGTTCACACTTATCTTCGCCAGCCGTTATTGTGGGATCTCGGAAATGGTTAGCCGATGGCGTCGCCAGCTTGAAGCGCCTGGCTAGGCGCGTTCATAGCTCGCGCAACCTTTGTTCAAGCCGGGAAATTCCAGATTGAAAGTCCGAATCAATCGCGATGAGGTTCTGCTGAGCAAAGATGTTTCGGTTCCAGAAATTCTCAATTCGCTTCTTGGTCTCAGATGCGTGCGGATTGGTAATAAATGTTCGTTTTCTTCATGATATGCGCCCTGGTAAGGACATTTACGTTGTGGATTGAGCGGCCAGCAATGATGCCGCAATCCCTAATCACGCCGGGCCTCCGTGAGGAATTATCCACAAGCAAGAAACAGGGTTTCTAGCAATCAGGCTGATCGAGAACCATCTGTTTCCGGTTACGAAGCTGCACGTACGACACGAGATTGTTCGTTGCGTGGGGGCGGGATCTCGATAGGTCTGGCGGTTTTTGTTTGGCCGCGAGTTCTTGATGCAACCGAAAGGAGAAAATCATGAACTCAGGTCTAAGCAAATTGCCCGACCACGACGCTTCGCACGCGCGTAAAGGCCGTGGGGAAAACTCCTGAGGCCCGGGCGAAGCGCTGGAAAAAGAAGCGGTAAGAGCAAAATTTCCTCTCGCCAGCCCACTGCCTGGTGGACGAATCGCTCGGATTATAGCAGGACCAAGCGCTTCCCGTGCCACGTCGCGGTAAAGGTGTAGGTTTGCCCCGCTTCTGCCATAATAGTCTTTTTCGGCAAGGTACCACGATACGGGCCGCTTGCGCTCACAGATATGACATGCTGCCCTGGGGACAAGGTACCATTGTAGGCTTGACCCTGTACGACTGAAGCCACTCGCGTACCATCTACCATTACAGCGAGGACGAGTCTGGCTCCAAATTTGGGGCTTCTCTGGACGGTCAAACGGGCCATCGAGCCAGAAGGCCCTGTATTAGTCGTTTCGCATCCTGAGAATGCGAAGTAAGCAAGCGCAACAATAAGCAGGCGACAAATCGGATAGTTGTATTTTTTCATGCGACCGATTATTTCAGTTCCGGATTACAGCACAAGCACCAAAGCGATTCGGCGGGCGTGTGGCCTATCCGAAAGCCGAGATCGAAGAGAATTGCCGATTTTCGAGTCGAACAATCGATTCGCGTCTTACCGCTCTTTGAAATCGCCCTTGTGCTCGTGTGTCTCAATCACATTGCCAGCCGCATCGTAAACATGAATCACAGCATCATGTGAACGACTGCTGTGCATCGCGTAGCCAATCGCATTATCGGGCGTTTCATACCACAGCCGACCGAATGGCAGCGCATTGGAAATAAGATCAACGCCGCGATGATCTTTGCGCGGGCAGACTTGGTAAACGTGCATAGTAAACCGTAGAGCCGTCAGCTTAGATCATTCATCTTTCATTGGTTCGCGATAAGGCCGCTGCAGCGCTTGGCTTCGCGAAGTAAATTCGATGTTCGCAAGCGTTCCTACTGCCCACCAAAGTTGTTGATTGAAGATTTCAGGTCCGAGGTCTGCAATCACGTATCCGAGGGCCTCCATCGCGAGTTTTCCACCGTCCGTCCAATCCACTCCGAATTCCCCCGCACCTGGGCCATACTCCTTGACCCATTTCGCTTTGACCATCAAATCAAGCGCATCAGAAAGATACTCTTCCAGTGTCTTAGATTCATTTGCCATCGGCGAGGGTAAACGCTTTCTACGGTATTTTCTACGGCCATAAGCACCGGGGAGTTGGGGCTGCGTCTCAGCCGTGGATTCAAACGGGCGAACGATTTGGATCGCCGACGCACATCGGGGCGATGGAAAGCGTTTCGTGGTGCGTGCAGATGAGAAGCTGACCGCATTTTTGGAATTGCAAACGCCGATCACTGAAGCAGACGGACACGATAACGAGCCACCATTCGGTCCGATTCGTTCACCGGTGTCAAATCGCGGTATTCGGTGGCAACGATCCAGGCGGACCAATGCTCGTTTTCTTTTCGGGGCGCAGCGGGCACATCGACCGGAATGAGCTGAGAACCATTCCTAAGATTTCCAATTGAGGTAAAAAGCTGCCGACCAGCAGCGTGCCACACAATTGGAATTGTTCCGACGAGAATCATTTCGTTCCCATTTTTCTTCAGCGATTGCGAATCGATGAAGCAGATACGAACTTCTCGGCCAGGGCTGTCGAGGCCCACACTGACGCCGTTTGAGCTCAGGTCGGCGTCCGTGATTTGAATCGTTGCTGGGACGCGGAGCTCGAACTCGAGGCCAAGCTGTTTGCCATCGATGGTCGGCGGTTTCTCGGCAACGACATACAAAATGAAGGAGACAACTCCAGTGAGCGCAATCACAAACCCGAGCGATAGACCTTGTGTTCTGATGAAACCGGCGACGAGGCGCCGGAAGACGATCGCTGTGACAAGACCGATGACGAATCCACCAATGAACGTCAGCGGCGCGATTCCGAACACGATCAGCATTCCGCGCTGACCTTCCATGTTCGAGACGTGATAGAGTTGCGTTAGATAATCGGCAACAGGAATCACGAGAGCCGCGGCGGCAATTCCGGTGATCAGAGCAATGGCGAAAGCTCGAAGCACGCGCATGATGCGGACGAAACTAAATCCGAAATCGATTGTCGATCCTTAAAAACGTCCAAAGGAAACTCGGCAGGGTCAGCAAACGGAAGAGTTGCTTGGATGTCACGCGTTAAGGTCTAACGAGAAAGAGATAAGCCACGGTCCGACTTCGGCGAAATTTCGATTCGACAAAATATTTCCGGCATCCGGCGAGCTGACCCGGTTACGATTCCTTTGTACATGAGCGCCCTGATTCACCCGAAGACAATCAGGGTTGACGGGCTGTCGGTCCGTTACGCCGAAGGCGGCCAAGACGGTCCCGACGCGATCCTGATGAGCCCGTGGCCTGAAAGCGTATATGCCTTCGAGCCTGCGTGGCCGCACCTGGCTGCCGCCGCGCACATAGTCGCCATCGATCCCCCCGGCTTCGGCGGATCGGACTACCGCCCAACGCTGATGAACCCAAAGGCAATGGGGCATTTCATCCTTAAGGTCGCCGACGCCATCGGCCTGGATAACCCCCACATCGTCGGCCCCGACATCGGGACCTCCTCAGTATTGTTTGCCGCCGCCGCCGACCAGGACAGATTCCGCAGCATCGTCGTCGGCAGTGGCGGAGCCGCGGTACCGCTAGATGTCACCGGCGTTCTCAAGGAGTGGATCGAAGCACCCGACCTG
>DATFXC010000277.1:0-5273 GCA_035258625.1 Candidatus Udaeobacter sp.
AGGATATCCAGTGCCCGATCATAAAGCTTTAGCGCTGTCGGGAATTGTCGAAGCGCGGCGTATGTAAATGCCACTTCGGTCAGTAACGCCGTATTCCGCGGATTGAGGGCGAGGCCCCGCTCCCAATAGGCAACACTTTCATCCCAATGTCCCTCGCTTCGCGCAATTGCCGCAAGGGCGTATAAGACCTCGCTGTTACTTGGCAACATTTTGCTGACGCGTCCGAAGGTTGCTTTGGCCAGCCCGTAATCGTGCAGCACCCAATATTGATAATAACCCGTGAAGAGCAGGGTTTCGGGCGTGTTCGGTTGCAGTTTCTGCGCGCTTTCTAAAGCTTGCTTTGCGGCATCGCGGCGAGCGGCAGTTGTGTCGCCGCGGTTAACGTAAAGAAGCGCGTGCGCAAAAGAAAGTCGCCCCCAGGCGAGCGCAAAATTAGGATCAAGCCGCACAGCCAGCTCATAAAAATCGATGGCTTTGAACAGGGCATCGCTGGAGTAGTTACTACGCGCTTCAAAAACGAGCCCGCGTAAATAGGCATCATAAGCTTCCGGATTATTTGTGGGCTTAGCAGCCAACGCTTGCTCCTCACGACCGGTAAGCTTCGCTTGCAACGACTCCGCGATTCCTTTAGCGATCTCGCTCTCGACGCTAAAGATATCACTCAACTTTCGATCATACGTCTCGGCCCAGAGCTGCGAGCCGGTTTGTACGTTAACCAAGTGAACGTTAACCCTCACCTGATCTGCGTTTCTTTGAACGCTACCCTCAAGGATGTTCGCTACGCCAAGCTGCTTCGCGATTTCAGCAAGATTGCCCGGTTGGCTCTGATATCCCTGCGTCGAAGTGCGCGAAATCACTTTCAAATCCGCGATCTTAGCCAGACGCGTCAGGACTTCTTCTTGGATGCCATCGGCGAAATACGCGTTATCCGGGTCGCTGCTTAAATTCTGAAAAGGCAGGACCGCGACGGATTTGTCGACTTTATGCCAGACGGTCCGTGGCAATAGAAAAAATCCAGCGGAAGCAGAGATGATGACAGCGATGACGATGAGCAAAATGAGATTGCGTCGCCGATGAATTCCTGGCGTTTTTGGCGTGCCCTGAATCCCTTGCGGCGTGATGTCGTATGCCCAGGCGAGTATAAGGGCGATCGGAAAACCGATTAGCAAAAGAACAATCACGAGTCGCAAACTCCAATTCGGCAATTCCCATGCTGGAAACGCCGCTGAGGCGATTTGAATCAAGAATCCCGCGGCGACGATGTAAGCCGCGGCGACACGATAAACTTTTCGTCGCTGCAACTCCTCGAAGAAGCCGGTCATGATATAGATGGGCTCAACTTGACCATAATCTCGTGCCGGGTCTTCGACAGGCAAATACGTGTCTGGAAGCGATTCGCTCGTTCGTCGTACTATTGAAGGACGAAAGTCAAAACTGGCACACACCGATGTGGGCGGCAGAGCTGGAGGACGTTGCACCTCGCCGGAGGAACACAACCCTATACGGCCGCCAGGAGGACTTCGAAGGCTCGCCGCGGGTTGGCCGTAAAGGCCGACCCACGGTTAACTGGTTAGCATCTGACGCTGCCACAGTCGACGCGGTGCTGAACCAGTCACGGCAGTGGTTGTAATAGGTGCAGGAACGCGAGATTCAGAACCGCCTCGCAATGGCGGCGATAACCATGAACCTCCACTTGTTCGATCTGGCAGGATTTATCGGCGTTCTGCTGATCGTAGTTGCTTACTTACTCCTGCAACTGGATAAACTCCCGAGCTCATCGCCGAGATATTCACTGCTGAACGCAGCCGGAGCGGCGCTGATAATGGTTTCCTTGGTCTTTAAGTTCAATTTGTCAGCGTTTATCGTGGAGGCGTTTTGGTTTTTGATCAGCTTGCTCGGCTTATGGCGATCGCTCATTTCCCAGAATAATTCGCAGCGCAGCGCCCGGATTGATGGGAACGGCCGCCAATGAAGTACGTAGCGCTGAAGTGCGCGCGTCAGCGCCGCCGCCTCGTCGAAGTGGGATCGCCCGGATCGTATTCCCAAAGCCGAGACGGATCGCCGAAAACTGCACCGAGCGCGCGCTCGGGCCAGATCTCAAGATAGCTCAGCAGCAGCGCCATCAGCGGAACCAGAATGAAATAGAGTCCGTGCGCAGTCATCATGAACATCGCTAATGCACGTAGGAGCAGGAGATAGAGATCCCAGCGCACGCGCTGCTTCAGCTCCTTATCCGGCATAGTGTCGTACCCCATGCGGAACGCTTTCCAGAAATGGCTGGCTGCGAGCGAGCCAAAGGTGAACCAGAGTGCCGGAGAATGCGCGAGCTGACGGCGTAGTTCATTGCCGAGCAACAGATCGTGCAGCGGAATCAATACTATCCAGTACGGCAGACCGACAAGGCCGACGAGGAAAATCCAGATAAACACGCCACGTACGACGTTCCCAGCCCAGGTCGCGTGGTCTTTTGCCGACTGCGTCTCGCGGAGCGAGCGCGGAATCAGCGCGGCAAGGATCGCGGCCAGCGCGGTCAACCCGTCAAACCAGTAATTGAAAACGCTGACCGCAGCGGACCAGCCGAAAGCATAGATGCCGACAACAGGAATCATGTTGCGCCCGAGCACGACCCACGCATCCGGCCGCGACGCGAACTCGCGAAGATGCTGCGAGAGCGGCGGCGGCCGGATTTGTCGTACCGGTGTTGAGCTGGTTATCTCCGGAGGCTTCGGCATCGCGGCTGATTAAACACAGGTCGACGGCACCAAATCAATCCGCTTCGAAGCGCACAGCAAAATTTCGGCCTCAGCGCGAAGTAAGAAATACTGCCAGGCCGATTGCGAACAAATCTTCGCAAACAGCGATGATGAAGTCCTTGATGTGCAAATTGTTCGCCAAGCGTCTCCTGACTTCGTAGCCGAGAAAAGCGCCGACAATGGCGCCTATTCCACCGAGCAGTGTTCCCGCGAGCAATGATTTTCTGCGGCTGCGCAGAGACACGCGCCGCACAAGCAGCCTGTGATGATCCGCGCCAATAACGGTGCGAGCGCGGTCCGTTTCGGAGTGTTGGGCAGTTTGTCTGCGATTAACTCGCCGATCGCGAGCAGAGAAAATATCGCGACCGCCGTCGTTGATCCCATGAACGCAAGCGGGGAGCCGTGCAGATTCAACCAGTTGAGATGCGCGCCCCATGCCACGACAGCGGGCGCGGTCAACGAACGCAGCCCGGCTACGATTCCGATTCCAAGAGCGAGAACGAAGACGTAGTTCAATGAAATCCTTTCTATTCTGGCTTCCGCCTAAAGCAAGCTCTGTGCAACGGCACGAGAATGATCATGGAGAAATAGATCCAGCCGCTCCACTGGATTTGCGTTCTAGGCAGGCATAGCGCTAGTACCAGCGAAACTAGTCCGACGCCGACTGGGATACTCCATCCGGTCACCTCATGAAACGTCATTCCTCGTTCTCTTGCGTTCAACCGCAACGGCTCCCGTAATTGCCACGCACGCAGGTTCAAGAGCACCATCTCCAGTGCGACAGCAGTGAATCCTAATGCAAAAACCGCGAAGAGAGCGCGAACTTGCGATTCGGAATGCGCGCCAAGTACGTGACCGACGCGACCGCCGCTAAGAAAAAACCACATGGAACTGAAAATCGCTTTAAGTGGGTAGATGTAGATCAACATCGTGACAATCATTGCCCAGCTAATCAGGATCGACACGCCGTCCTCCAGGCCGTAACGCCGGCTCCACAACCAATGACCGCGCCAAAAGATCCCCAGCACAATGATGCTCGTCACAAACGCGGGCACATTCTTAAAAGCGGTTAGGAGCGTTTCGATATCGTCCGGGATTTGCTGCGTGGCGATCACGAGCATGGTGATTGCAAACGCAAATGCTGCATCGATGAAAGTTTCCAGCCGTGTCATCGCAATGCCCCGCAATCGGAATCCGTTGAGCAGCGGAAGTGCATCCAGATCAGACGGCAAACCGGAAGCGATTTCCTGTGCGCGCTCGTTCATCTCGCTGGTGATATTACCGCAATGAAAAGCGGAGTCTGTAGAGTTATTTCGGCATCACGGCTTAGCTCGCGCTGTAGTGATGCAGGCAAGCTGTCGGGTTCCCCTAGAGTCTCAGCAAGCGCGTTCAATTCTCGACAATCTTATTGACTCGGTCACAATAGGGCGGTGATGACTCGCCGTGGCATTCAACGAATGCTGTCGTGTTTTGTGCCAAGCGCACTGCTGTTCTTGTCGTCGATGGTGCTGTCTTCGGCCGCGACTTTAGATGATCTGAAGCAATTGGAGATCACTTGCTACGTTCCGTCATATCTGCCACAGGGGCTCCGGTTACAAAATGTCGAGGTCACGTACGACGAGATCCAAGAGAATGAGGATCAGAACCACCCGTTGCCACTTTACGCAATCCAATATGGAAATGGTTGGAACGCGACATTCACCATCGAGTCAGCGCGGGAAGGCATTGGCGACCGAAACATCATGGACGACGAGGAGAACGCGGAAGAAACTGAAATCAAGTCGCCTTTCGGGCCGATGTATCTGATTTACCGGCCGAAAGGAAAAGATGGCCGCAAAGACGAGATCATTGCGAACTGGGTAAACGACCCAAACATGAACGCGGAAAAAGGCAAAGGCCCGGACTCGCATCCGGTCCTCGGCCGGTTTCATGGATTTTCCGCAACCGGAATTACGGTTGCAGAGTTCACAAAGATCATTCAGTCACTTCACCCGATCGGAGGCAATAAGGCTCCCACATCCGCCTCGCCCCGCGCTAATGCACCTGCAGCCGAAGCGGCCGCGCTGAAGATTCACCCGAAAGTTTTTAACATGATCGATTGCTGGATCTCGGATTCGGAGAGTCCGGTCGTTACGGAAATCAATCTCAATGCGGTCGAGAAGAATGGAAACCAGTTCAATGAAGACGGGCTAAAGCAAGACGGCGACTGGCTGATTTATTCGTCGCCGGATACCGGCGGATTCATGCGCTACCGCGTGCTCGAGTCAAAGGGTAACCATTACAAAATCGAGTATCAGGGAAACGGCGGCGGCACGCTTACCACAGCGTCCACGGTCGAGTTCGACATTGACAAACGGAACATTCGCCGCAACGGCAGCCCGATGACGATTCGCGTGCTTCGGGTGTCGTCCTACACTCAGAAATAGGACGTCGTCAGCCCCACAACTCGCGCGCCGGCATTCCGATTCTTCCGTTTCGATATGGCAGTCCATGATCGCGATCGCGGGCAAGGAGTAGGGG
>DATFXC010000278.1:0-5507 GCA_035258625.1 Candidatus Udaeobacter sp.
CTCGGGTGCAGAAAAATGTGCGAACGATAATAGACCTCGCGCAATTGGTCCTGCGAAATGAAACCTGTAAACGAGACACGCTCCTCGATGTCTAGTTCGCGGGCCAGATTCTGGAGTTCTGCGAGCAAAGGTCCTTCGCCGGCAATCGTCAGCGTCGCATTTGGATATTTACGAACGAAAACTGCGAAAGCGCGAAGCGCGACCGGCAGACCCTTCTTTTCGATTAATCGGCCGGCCTGCACGAACCGCCATTGGCCGCTTTCCGGGATGTTTCGTTCGCGAAACGCGAATTCCTCCAGCGGAATTCCGGTGCGCTGGACTTCAATTTTTTTTGGGTCGCAGCCGAGACCAACAAGTACGCGCCGCAGCGATTCTGACCGAACCAGGATCAACGTCGCTGCGTCCAGCATCTGCAACGTCGCCTCTCGATAGGCTGGCTTGTTCATGTCGACCATGACATCAGCGCCGTGAAACGAGACGATCGACGGACTTTTCCATGTCCGAACCAGCGGCAGCAGATGGACAGCGATTTGCCCAAAATAAATGTGCAAAAGTCGAGCGCGCGTTTCACCCAAAACACGGAGCAAAGTGCGCAGTTCTCCATCCGAAACCTGCCACGGCTTATCGCGTACTTGCCTGAACCAAAAGCGCCGGAGAAAGTGCGTTGGCGGCTTCGGAATGACGTAAACGGCCTCAAATGGATAGCGCTCCGCGTTCTCGCGTTTCTGCGCAATTACGACCGGAGCGCATCGTCTCAGCGCAGTGATTTGCCTGTAGATATGCAGCATCTCCGGCTTGAGAAACGTTGCGCAATAGCAAGCGATGACCGGCCGTGATTCGGGAGATTGGATTTCCAACGCCGAACGCTCAACGCTCAACGCCCAATGTTCAACTTTCGGTAATCGCCGGTCGTATGAAGCTCACGTCGAAAACCGCTCGCGCACTTCTGCCGGGACGCGGACAGGACGGCCCGTTCGCGCATTGATCGGACACCAGAGCGTCCGAGCTTTCGACAATAGCTGCCCATCGCAGCTCCGCAGAATTTCCGTGAACCGTTCGAAGGTAAGCCGGGTCGCTTTGCCCACCCACGTGCGCAGCACAATCTCGTCGTTGAGGGATGCAGGCGCTTTGTAGTCGATCTCGTGCCGCAACACGACCCAGCCGATGGACTCCCGTGCTTCCCGGCTGGCAACTGCGCGCCAATGCCCGGTGGCAACTTCCTGGACCCACCGGAGGTAAACGGTGTTGTTCACATGATTTTGCTCATCGATGTCTCCCGGCGAAACTGACACGATCATCTCAAAAGGCGTGGATGACATTGGGAACGAATCAGAGATTTTTCAGTTTGCTTAGAATGACAAGTTATATGCGCTAAAACACGATTGTAGGGCAGGCACTTTCGCCTGCCCCGGTTGGCAACCGATGCGGTTGCCGTACAACGGCGCCCGACACATTCAAAAAATGTTGAATCGCCGCATCAACTCCTGCCGCGCTTCCATGGCCAGCTCAGGGTTCATCCTGCTGAGCACTTTTTCCCGGCGATCCCGATCCATGGCGGCGAGTTCACGCACGAGTTGGTTGCGCGCTTTCCATTTCGCATATTTGCCCCAACCAATGCCGAGCGCGAGCAGCGCGGAGATGATCCAAACCGTAATGTCTGTCGCGGTAACGAGAAGCATAACGAGCGAAACTGATAGGGCCAATTTACAAAACACAGCCTTGTGTTGCAAAATTCGCCGGACTGGAGACCGCCGCTCCTTGAAGGATACAGGTTAATTTGACGTTCTGGAGACCGGGCGGAGAGTTCCCCGATGCGTGCCAGGGGAGGCATTTTCATCGTTGTGTGCACTGGCGTTGCGTTGACCGGTACGCAACCGGCGCAAGCTCAGGAGGCGGCTTCGGCAAATCTTCCGGATCAATTTCAGACCGGGGAGATGAGTCAAATTCAGAAGTCGAAAAAGAAAAAGGCCGAATCAACCTCTTCAGGTATCGCAACTGCGCCAAAGCAAAACACCGCACATGCGCCTGAGCAGACCCGTGCGCCGGGGGAGTTGCCAACACAAATTGTAACCGAGGAGAAAAAGGCCGAACCCACCCAGAGTAACGCGTCTGCTCTGCCAAGCGAAAAAGTGGCGCTTGTAACCGAAAAGGCGCCTCCCGCGGAAGAGTCGGGGACAGCGGTCGTGCCCGAAGAAACAAAACCTCGACCGAAAAAAGGGCCGCACCCTACTGTGCAACCAGAAACCGCGAGTATTCCGGCGCCCGTTCCGATGTCGCTTTCGGTGGCACAATCCATGGCACTCAGCGCGCCTTTGCCTGGGTACACGTACGAAATGAAACGCCGCAATCTCATCGGAAACGGCGTTTGCGTCGTGACCGTTGATTCCGCGACCGGAATAGTCACGAACGCGACCATGTCCCAAAGCACTGGCAGCGCGATCCTCGACAAACTCACTATCCAAACGTTCAAGAACTGGCGATTCAAACCCGGAACAGTCTCCCAAGTCCGAGTACCGATCAGCTACGAATGAGGTGAGTTTAGGACGAGACGAATTCGTCTAACGCGTAGCTAGCTATTACGCATCCCATTCCTCGACGATTTCGCCGTCGATCTCATAGTAGACCGTCGTGGATTTATTGGGATGAAGTATGATGGTCGCCTCCAAAACACCTTTCACTAATTCTTGAATGGCGGCCGTGTTATTGAGGTACCGGTTGGTATCACCGGTGAAGCGAAAAATTACTTTCCTGCCGTCTCTCCGCAAACCGCGAAAGTACGTGTAAAGAGGCTGTGCACCTTCACCGGGCGAGGTGGAGCTTATGGCATCTGGGAAGAAAGGTGACCAGAAGTGCTTATCCGGGCAGTGGGGTGACAATGTGAGCAACCCCCATACAACACCTTCCAGCGTTTTGAAATCGCCCGGAATCGTTATCTCGAGGAGAAAATCGCTACCACTGTCGGCGAAGCGCTGAGAGTGCGGTAAAACGACCTTCGTATCGGCCAGTGCTGTAGCGAATGGACAAGCGGCAAGGAATATCGCCGCGGCTATGCCAGCGTTCATAGGCCTAACGAAATGGAGCTCGGCCACGATTGGTTACACACGATGGAAAAGCAATTCATAAACTGGCTTGTTATCGGCGCAGACCTGCCACTCGGCAATCTGCCCGTCTTTCACGATGGCACGCCATGCAGCAGGGATGCGCCAGGTCTTTTGACGAAATAGCCAGTCCAAGCTTGTTCCAGTCGCTGACGGCCCGACAAACGCGAACCCAGGCTGTCAATGAAGACGTGATCCGCAGTGCACAGCGCAATAATCCCTCTCGGATCATGCGCATTGATCCGTGCGACAAACTTGTGCAGTGCTGCTATGGCCTCGATGATGTGCGCCATGGTAGGGCACCATGAGAAAGAAATAAGCTACCCAGCGACTTGAAGCAAAGTTCGGATCTCGCCGCGGGCGTAACGCAAGTGGCTGGGTTGGCTTCATCCTTTGGTTAGATGAGACGCGTTTCACTCGGGCGCTTTCGACGCGAAAAAAGCGCCACCGCGGCTCGAATGATCAAGAAGATCAGGCACACCGCCACAAAGCTGAGCAGGGCAAGCCAGGCACCAAAAAAGAAAGCGGAAGATGGCGGAAAGCTCGTCACACCAGTGGACGTCGCACGGCCAGGCTGATGCGCTGCAAGCTGATAATAGATGGGCACCGAGTAGCCGCAGAAAACTACGGCCGCCACAACGGTCGCGCTGATGATTGCAACTTTAAAGCGCACCATCACCTAAGGAGACAGAGATAAGCCACGGCAGGGTGTCGTGGCAAACACACTAAATCCATTTCGAGGTGGGGCCGTTGGCTTCATCGACTCGTTAGATGCTTCTTCCTATTGTGTTCCATCCTCATATTGAGGTTTGTAAGCTTCTCAGAGAGTTGCTGTCGAAGCGCTTTTTTTTCGGTCCGGTTGGTGGAAGAATCCAAAGATTTTCTTAGACCTTCAATCTGTCTTAGGAGTTCCATCTCCTCAGGAATGATATTTGCGCTCTTCAGGATGGAGTAACCCATTCTTAAATGTTCAGGGGTGGCAAAATAGGCATCCAGATCAAGAGGCTTTCCCTTCCCAGGAAGATTGTCGAATTCTCCCCTTGCAATTGCCTCCTTAATTTTCTCATCGACGTTTTTTTGAAACGACATGGTTTTGCATCTAACTAGAAAGAGATAAACCACGGCAGGGTGTCGTGGCAACCCGATTGAAGTTGCCTCGCAGTGGGGCCGGTGGCTTCATCAATTGGTTAGGCCTTGCAGCATGTGGCATTGGAGAGCCTATAGATTCCTACGGGACGCTCTACACCATGCAACTTGCGTCGAATCACAGCCAAAAGCTGGAAGCCGCACGATTCCAAGACCTTGCATGACCGGACATTTTCTGTAGCAACTACCGCGCAAATGAATGGAAGGTCGAACCTGGAGAGCGCCCATGTGGTGGCGGCGAATACGGCCTGCTTGGCGTAGCCGCGATTTTGGTGAGCGTCGCCGATGGCGTAGCCGACCTCCACACCGTACTCGCACGGACTAAACCCTACATGGCCGATGAGTTCATGCGACGTTGACAGGCACACCCCAAGCACGTAGGGCGTGTGACGCGGGTTTGCTGAAGGGCCGTATTGGGAACTCAGAAAACGCAAGACTTCCGATGCCTGGGCCTCGTCTGCATAGACCTGATTGGGTAGCCAAGTCCGCGCGCCTTGCTCCTGACTGAGCCGCAACATTGCAGCCGTGTCGTCGAGCGTCAGGTGACGAAGGAAGAGCGTTCCAGTGTCGATTACCGACGAAGCCGTATCAGACATGGGCACATTGTCTTGCGAGGCCTAACGAGACAGAGATAAGCCACGGCAGGGTGTCGTGGCAATCACTCTGAACTTATTCCGTAATGGGGCCAGCCTGCTCGCGAATGGAGCCGAAGGGATCAACGACATAGAAGGTAAAGCTGCGAGGGAAGCAGCGAGCGAGTGCGGGCAACGAGCGAGTTTCAACGCTTTCGGAGTTGGCTTCATCGATTGGTTAGATGCTTTCATTCGCCACTCATCGATCGAATGAATCCGGGAAGGTCATCCTCCCGTTTTTATCGAATCCGAAAGTCACGCGAGATGAGCCTCCGTGTCCATCAGTAGCGAACCCGGCGTAAACGCGACCGGGAACGAGCTTCTCCGGTTGAATCATCGTGGTAAAACCAGGAGGCGTAACTCCGTACTCGATCGGTTGTGTCAGACCACGGTCGCCCAGGATGGACCACATCGCCTTCCACCGGTCATCGGCGGTGCGCATAGAAACGGTGAATGACTTGATATCGGTTTTCGGACGTGTCGTCGAATCACGGTAGAACTCGAAGCGGATCGGGCTGCCCAATCGCCCGCTCGCCTTGGCAACAAACGAGTATGACATCGCCTCAGCAGCGATGACCGCGGACAGCAATAACAGGACGGCAACGACGCGCATTAGCATCTAAGGAGAACA